>CAZUFQ010000539.1:0-5337 GCA_964618735.1 uncultured Enterobacteriaceae bacterium | reverse complement strand
TTCTATTTCCTTGAATTGGAGAAGGGCAAGACAGGCTACAGTCGGTACATCCCGCCGACATTAGCGACGATCCGCCGCGTCGTTGCGCGCCTTCCCCAATATCGGCGATTGCAAGATCTGATTACCGCTCATTTTCCTGAATAACTTATGCGCGCCATGATTCTTGCCGCTGGCTTTGGCACAAGATTACAACCGCTTACCAACACTGTTCCTAAAGCGCTCGTACCTGTGGCGGGCCGACCGTTGATTGAGTACGGTCTGTTATTCCTGCGATCCCAAGGCGTCACCGAGGTGGTGATTAACCTACATCATCTCGGCGAAAAAATCCGCACGGCTTTAGGCGACGGTGGTCTCTATGGCATGCAAATTTTTTATTCTGTAGAAGAGAATCTCTTAGAGACCGGCGGCGGCGTCAAGAACGCCCAGCCGTTATTGGATGGCGATACTTTTGTGGTGGTGAATTGCGACGCCATTTTTGATCTTGATCTGCAAGAGGTCCTGCGTTTTCATCGTCAACAACAAGCAACGGCCACGCTCGTCCTGCGTCCAGATCCTGAGGCGGCGGCTTATGGTCTCGTGGAAACGGATAGGCGCGGGCGCATCCGCCGCTTGCGGGGGAACCCACCTGAGGTGAGTGAGCCACTCTCCGCGTACATGTTTACGGGATTGCAGATTTTAGAGCCGAGAGTTTTCGATTTCATGCCGGAGCTACGACCGTTCGGCACTACGAAAGAAACATACCCACGCATGATAGCAGAGGACGCGCCGATCTACGGCTTCGTGCACACCGGACCCTGGCTGGTAGTTGATGATGAAGCCGGCGTACGGCAGGCAACCCAGGAACTACTCTCCGGTCGGATACGGCTCTCTTACTTACGCCCGTGAGCGCTGCTCAACAATGTCAACAAAATTTTGCAGACAACGTTCAGCTTCTGAGGATTCACGGACGGTGGAGAGTAACCATTCGCGCAACGGATCGATGCATGGGTTCCAGCGGGGAAACGACTCCGGCGGCAAGCTGTCGACTAACGCATAAATCATGTTTTTGACAATGGTCGGGGTAAATTCTGGATGGAATTGCGTCCCCCAAATGTTGTCGCCCAGGCGGAAAGATTGATACGACCAATGATCATTCCGCGCCAATGGTATAGCGCCCGATGGGAGTTCTGTGACAACATCGCCATGACTCATGTGGGCGGAAAAAGTATGCGGCAGCGTTGAGAATAAGGGGTCAGATTTCCCCTCTTCTGTCAACGTAAGCGCCACGGTGCCAAGTTCCCAGCCATGCCGGCATTTTTCGACGCGACCGCCGAACGTCTGTGCAAGCAGCTGATGACCGAAGCAGACGCCATACAAAGGCACGGAACGATCCGCCGCGCGTCGAAGAAAATCCTCACTCTGGGTGATCCACTCTTTGCTATCGTAGGTGGACGCCGGTGACCCGGTAATAATAATCCCGGACCAGTCCAGCTCAGGCAACGCCTCTTTCCGTGCATCGACCACGAAAAATCGCTCATCGCCCAAGATGTTCAAGAATGCCCGTTCATAAGGTCCCAGGTCTGTGAAGACCCGTCTTGGCAGTTCTCCAGTTTTGAGAATAAGGATTGGTTTCATAGGTTCGCCTGAGAAGAAGAGTTGCGTCTAATCGTTCGCAGAGCACTCATGTGAAGAATTGCTATAGCCATCATATGTTTATGTTGTCCGTTGCTTTAGTAGTTCACTTCCTGGGGGTCCGTCCGATCCGAATTCGACCAGGTTGCACGACCACGAAGCAACCGAACAACTGTTCACCTTTGTTATTGACCAACGTCACCACTGCGGTTGGTAAAGTTGCGCGCACATTTCCTGGGAAACGAATGAGGATAACACCGCTCGCTGCCTGTGCATTTGCGTAGACAAGTTCGCCAAAGTCTTTATCCTCGGTCAGAAGAATCCGACGCTCACGGACCGCAAGATCGATAATCGCAGCGTCCTCTGCTCGCGGGGAAATCTCAAGAATGGCTGTGACATCATGCCCAGCGGTCCGGAGAGCACGGACCACTGTAAAATCGCAACCTTCGTCAGCGACGAATCGCATTCCTCAATCCTGAGCCAGAGATTCATGAGAGATGAAAAGCGTTTCTTCATGCGCTAAGGTATCTGCGGCGTAACCAAGGGCTGCGCGAATGTCTTCTTGTGTCAGTCGTGGATATGCCTCTAGAAGATCTGCTTCCGTAGCGCCTTCACTGAGCTTGCGCACGATCATTTCGACGGTAAGGCGTGTGCCACAAATGACAGGTTTACCCATCATGACTTTTGGGTTCATTTCGATGCGGTCTGTCCTCATTGCTTTACTCCTCCAGAATTCTCTAGATATGTAGTTTAGCGCAAAGAGACGCTCCCTTGGTAGCTCCTCATGGTTTCTTCTATTGTAGACAGTTTATGGATTTACCTCTCGCGCGCGCTGGCAGCAGTTTGACTTTAAGAGATACAGCTCAGCTTTCCAGAAACGCTCGCTAATTTTGTTCACCAGCCTCAGTGCCTCGGACACAGCGTCTAACCCTTCTTCGGCCTGCCCCATTCTTTTATATGCCTCTGAGGTGAGGCAGAGGGTAAGCCATATTGATCTCTCAAAAACCGACTCGTTTTCAACGAACCCACAGCGTTGAAAAGCCGCTTTGGGCCGTTGTGCCGGCTCCTTTACTACCACCAAATCCATACGTTGATACTCCCAATCCGATAGCGCAGTCATTAGATGTTGCCCATGCATAACCGTTCTAGCCATGTCTAACAATCCCTCATCTAGCTTGGGCCCTTTACACATCTCCGTTGTCGCCCTTGGCTCCATCATCAAGAGGATAGTTCTCTTCATCGTTGATTCGTATCCGGGGATTAGGTTCTCCTACAAGCTTCTTGCACACGTTCCAGATGTCATCCCGTCGACTGGATACATAAGTAAAGAGTTGCGGGTCAAGGATGACTCTAAGCTCTCGTTTCTTTGAGTTGCTAAAGACAGATAGCAAATTGTCTGCAGAAAGAAGAGCTATCATCTTATTATTATTTATAGGGTCTAATACTCGAATTTGCGTAAATGAGACTCGTTCAAAGGAGGGGTATCTTGCTTCGCCGCTCATCAAATCGAAGTCTGTGTCATTGAAGTTTGCATTCTGTGCAGTCCAACTTGGGCTATTGTATTGCCAATAACTAGTGTCCTTTTGGACCTTTGCAACAAGCGTCCAGCCTCCACCATCGGTAGTCATGTCGCAGTATGCTTCATACGTCGAATTATCACCGCGTTTAAGTTGCTTGGGTCCATCTTTGGTAGACGAGTTGTCGTCTTTTATTTCTTGACAGCTTCCAAACAATCGAGTCGATGGTGCTTGGTGTGAGGAAGATGGAGATGGATTGCTATTTGTCACTTGAGAGCTATTTGCTACTTGGGTAATGGCAAAGCCAAACATTGATGCACCTGTGAAGAGAAGGAGGAACACAAAGAGACGCACCCACACCTGTGCATCCTTGAAGTAAACGAGTGCAACTGTTGCGATTACGAGGACCATCAACGCGAAAGCCCCGAGCGAAGTCTTTCCAGCTTCTCCAATGATGCCCGGCCAGTTCTCTATGTTCATTCCTCAGCCTCCAAATTGATAGTCTCACGAACTACGATAAACAATTGAACGTGTAGAATATCTTACTTGTGTCGCGAATACATGAGGAGATAGGCGAAGGGTCAAACGATTGTATCGATGGCGTGAAGCCTGGCTACCTGTGTTACTCACTGGCTCTTGCCCTTTCTTTCTGTCTACTGAATAGAGAAGAGGGTCCCGAGGAGGAAGCGTGGTATGGCAGAGAATGAACATCTGGAGCAACTGCAGAAGGGAGTAATTGCTTGGAATACTTGGAGGAAAGGGAATCCTGATATCAGACCGGACCTCTCTAATGCAGATTTGACCGACTCTATCTTTGATAATATCGACTTTTCACACGCTGACCTACGCGGAGCCATCTTGAAACGCGCCCAACTCCGGGGGGCGAATTTGACGGAAGCAAACCTACAAGGCTCCACCTTGTGTGACGCTCAGCTCCAAGATGCGACCCTTCACAAAGCACACCTCTTAAAGACGACACTCCGAGAGGCAGTCTTGAAAAACGCGACGCTTACTGAAGTCACTGGCATGTTGCCTAAGCAGCTCGCTGGGACCGACGTGACGGGTGCACAATTACCCGAGGGAGTTGGCAAATTCGAAGCGCTCGTCAACGTCAAAGACCTCTCGGATAGTGCGCAAAAGTTGTTTCTCGCCATCTTGGGCGGCTGTGCGTATTCTGTCCTCACCATCGCGAACACCACGGATGCACGGCTATTGCCAAACTCATCGACCTCGCCTCTGCCTATCATTCAAACAGAGGTGCCTATTGCTTCTTTCTACTTGGTTGCCCCGCTCGTCCTGTTGGCTATTTACAGTTACTTTCACCTATATCTACAACGGTTGTGGGAAGGCTTAGCAGACCTGCCAGCGTTTTTTCCTGATGGCCGGTCGCTTGACAAAGTAGCATCCTCGTGGCTGCTCAATAGTCTAGTCTGCTCGCACTTCACGCTTTTGAAGTTTCGTGACCATCGTCCTCATCTTTATTAGTTTCAGAAATGGAGCATTATTTTTCTTGCCTGGTGGGCTGTCCCCGTGACCATCCTGTCATTCTGGCTGAGATACCTGCGGAGACATGACTGGCAGGGAACAGGTTGGCATATCGCGTTGGTCGTAGGCTCCTTCTGGTTTGGAATTCTCCTCTATCGACTGACTTGCACCACACTACGCGGGAGAAAAAAGATCTCTGTTTTCAAAATCTACAAACTTATTGCCTACGCTTTCGGAGTTATCCTCACCGGATGTGCTTTCTATCTCTTGTCCCTTGGCCCAATCGAGGGAGATCCGAAACCTTTTCCTTGGGGAAAACAAATAGCACATGGCAAGCTTTACTACGTGTTCTCTTGGATGGATGGATATGAATTCAGATGGGAACCTTGCTGCTCATTTTTGGAAAAGCACTGGCTACCCAAGTATAACAACCACTTATGGATGCCGAATGTCTTTACGCCCTTTGGCTACAATACATGCGCAGACCTTCGTGAAGCCGAGGTTGCTGCCCGACCAGAGAAATGGAGCGGGGATACCGAAAAGCTCAAAGAGGAGCTTGCAATGGTGAAAATGGTGCATCTCAAGGGAATGAATCTGCGGTGTGCCCGGGCGACGAAAGCCTTTCTCGTCAAGGCCGACCTTGACGACGCAGACTTGCGGGGTGCGGACCTGCGAGAGGCCCAACTCCAAGGGGCAAGGTTGAACAAAAACACCAAGCTCCAGC
>CAZUFQ010000538.1:0-5337 GCA_964618735.1 uncultured Enterobacteriaceae bacterium | reverse complement strand
CCGGGAACCCAACCGCAATATGAGAGTGGCCAGTTACGCACGATGAAGAATTTGCGCCTGAGGTGGGCGGTTTAAGTGTTACCCCTGCCAGCTGGACCAGCAAGAGCAGTCGTTTGCTTGATCCTATTTTGTACGCACCTGCCTCCTTGTTCCTCCACCGCGTCGGGCATATCGTCTTAAGTGAAGAGAGTAAAAAGGAGGGAGTGTCATGCTCACCCAAGATCGCTATCAGACCATTCTTATCGACAAGCAAGCAAGTGGCGTCGCGCTCGCAACGCTGAACCGTCCCGAAAAATTAAATGCTATCAATGCTCGGATGCATACTGAGCTGACCACACTGACCCTCGATGCGGAAGAGGATCCCGAGGTGAAGGTGCTGCTGATCACTGGGGCTGGCCGCGCCTTTTGCGCCGGGGGTGACTTTAGCGGGCAACAGGACTCGCCGGCCACCGGCGGTAACCAGACGATGCGCGAAGCGCGCCAGGTGGTGGATAATTTGCTCGATTGCTCGAAACCTATCATAAGTGCTGTCAACGGCTATGCCATGGGCCTCGGGGCGAACTTTGCTTTGCTGACCGATGTGGTAGTGGCGGCGCGGAGTGCGACGTTTGCCGATACCCATGTCCGCATGGGAATTGGCGCTGGCGACGGCGGCCAAGTGATCTGGCCGCTGCTCATGGGTGTGAATCGCGCGAAGTACTTTCTGATGACCGGAGATCGCGTCTCGGCCGAGGAGGCCGAACGCTTGGGCTTAGTCAATTTCGTCGTGGAAGACGCGGAGTTGATGCCAAAGGCGCTCGCTATTGCCGAGCGCTTGGCCCAGGGTCCGGCCCGTGCGATCGCGGCGTCGAAGGTGCCGATCAACAAGTACCTGAAGATGGTCTCAAATCTGGTGCTGCCCCTCTCGCTCAGTCTGGAGGGAGCCACGATGGCGACGGCAGATGCGCGGGAGGCGGCCCAAGCGTTCCGCGAGAAGCGTGAGCCAAAGTTCACGGGCCGATAATTGAGAGGGGCCGACGGTCTTAATACGAAGAGAGGCAGTCTCGGGGAGACGAGGCAGAGCGAGGCTCTTGTCGATAAAGATTGCTCACTTCTCGCGCAAGGAGTCAGCGTACCCCACGAAGCGGGCGGCTTGCTGGGTTGGGCCAGCTCAAAGACGGCTAGTTGCGGTTAAAATCTCCCCGCTTGATCTTCCGTCTCTTGTTCCCGAATATACTGCTTCACCTTTTCCAACTCGTAGCCCGCGGTCGAGACCGCATAGCCCCGCGCCCAGAAATGGGCGCCTGTGAAGTTCTGCAGCTTTCCGCCAAACTGTCGGGCAATCGCAACGGCGCCCTTCCCTTTCAAAAAGCCGATGATGGAGGCCACCGCGAGCTTGGGCGGGATCTCGATACACAGGGGGAAATATGGAGCTCAAGCATCCGCTCATCTCTCCACTGCACGGGGACTACCGAAGGATTTACCACAGTGAGGATGCACGTCTTTTGACTTAACCCACATGACACTCTACAGGAGGTACAATGAAATTCGGTATTCATCATTCCTCATGGTTGTTCGGTCCTGATCCCTATGAACTCTTTGAAGCGACAAAGCGCAGGGCGCAGTGGGCCGAGAGCTACGGCTTTACGTGGTTTTCCGTGATGGATCATGTCATTCAAATTCCTAGTGTTGGCGTGGCGGACGAACCGTTCCTGGAAGGATGGACCGCCCTCTCCGCGTTGGCCGCAGTGACCAGCCGGATACGCTTAGCAACGTTGGTCTCGTCGGTGGCGTACCGCAATCCCGCTCACCTAGCAAAAATCGCCGCTGGAGTGGATTTGATCAGCCGAGGGCGGCTCACCCTGGGTATTGGCGCAGGCTGGCATAAGACGGAATACCAGCAATATGGGTGGGAATTTCCTGAGCGGCCCGCCGTACGCATTCGGCAGATGGAGGAAGCCATCCGGGTGATCCGAGCGATGTGGCAGGAACCGCGGGCGACCTTTCATGGCCAATACTTCCATATTCAAGACGCCATTCTTGAGCCGAAGCCTGTGCAAAGGCCTCGGCCACCGATCCTCATTGGCGGGAGCGGGGAGCAACTGCTTTTGCGGGCAGTTGCCCGCTTAGGTGACGGTTGCAACCTCAACGGCGATCCCGAAACCGTGCAACGGAAGTTGGCAGTGTTACAGCAGCACTGCGACAACGAAGAGCGAAACTACGACGAGATCGAACGGACGATGGTGGCCAATGTGCTGTTGGCGAGCGATGAAGCGGCATTGAAGACCAAGTGCGAGCGCTTGAATGCGCCCGCCCAGTTTCCGGGTTTGGCGGGCACTGTGTCACAGGCCATAGAGATAATGGGTCGCTACCACGAGGTTGGGATACAGCTCTTCATTGTGAACGTCTATAAAAATGACACGGAGACCCAAGAGTTACTCGCGACCGAGGTTATGCCTCATTTCGCTTGAAGAGTGTGGAGCTTTGCGGGGAAATCGAGCCGAGCCTCACGCGAGCGGATCTCGAGCACACCAAGTGGTTCGTGAGTATGCAGATGAGTGGTGGCATCCAGGTAAGGCTGGTGAGTAAACATAATCCTTAAAATTTCTCAACATAAGGAGGGAAAGCGTATGCTTCTCGGGAAAGTGATCGATGGCGATGGTCACGTGGTAGAACCGCCGCAGCTGTGGCAACAGTACCTGGAGACGAAGTACAAAGACCGGGCCATCCACATGGAAAAGGACCCAGCCGGAGTGGAGTACCTGGTCATTGATGGGCGGCCTTCAGCCCGACTCCGCGGCATGGGACCAGCAGTGGCCGGCAATGGCCAGGACTATGAGCAGCTGTGCAAAGCGGGCAACTTTGGTTACTTCGATGGGCCCAAGGGCGCCTACGAACCCCATGCTCGACTGCGCCACATGGATGAACAAGGCATCGACGCCGCCGTCCTCTTTCCCAGCCTCGGCTTGGCCTGGGAGAGCGAGGTCGAGGACGCCGAGCTCGCGGCCGCCTACGCCCGCGCCTACAACAACTGGATCCTGGATTTCGCAGCCGTCGATCCCCAGCGCTTGATTCCCATGGCGCTCATCACCCTCAAGGACCTCGATGCCGCCGTCAAAGAGGTCAAGCGGACCGCCAAACTGGGCGCGAAAGGGGCCTTCATGCGCGCGGCCCCGATCACCCAGATACCATGGTGGGACCCGCTGTATGATCCGTTCTGGGCGACACTCGAGGAGACCGGCTTGCCCATTGGCATGCATGTGGCGACGAACGACTACTTTCTCGGCCACCAGTGGAAGCTGTCGGAGTCGGTCATGGCGGTGAATAGCGCCCTGCATTTTTACCGCCAGACCTGCATCCAGTTTGATGTGCAGGCGGCGTTTGCCTCGCTGTGTCTGGGGGTGTTTGATCGGTTTCCACGCCTGAAAGTCCTGCTGCTAGAAACCGGATGTGGCTGGATTGCCCATTTTCTGGAGCGACTCGACGCCAAGCACAAACTACTGGGCTGGAAGACGAACATGAAGCACAGGCCCAGTGACTATTTCCAGCGGCAGTGCTGGATCTCGTGTGATCCTGATGAAACCACCCTGTTACCTATGATCGAACGATGTGGGGCGGAGCGATTTCTGTGGGCGTCGGACTTTCCTCACTTCGATGCTAGTCCGGAGCCCGTCAAGGAAGTGAAGGCGGCCGTTGGCGCCCTGCCAGCGAGCATGCAGCAACGGATTCTCGGCGATAATGCCGCAGAGGCGTATCAATTGTCTTGAGGAGAATTCTTATGGCAAAATTTGGCGTACTCATGCTTCCCCGCCCTGACGTTCCCCGTGAGGCCAAGCTGCTAGAGGAGCTGGGCTTTGACATTGCTTTGATTCCGGACTCCCAGGCCCTTCTCCGCGAAGTCTACGTCACCCTCACCACCTGTGCAGTCACCACCACCAAGATCATGTTAGGCCCTGGGATCACCAATCCCTTCACCCGCCATCCGTCGGTCACCGCCTCTGCCATTGCCACCCTCAATGAGGTGTCTGGCGGACGCGCGCTGTTAGGCATTGGCCGGGGAGACAGCGCGGTCCGTAAGATTGGCCGTGAGATCGTGCCGCTCAGGGCGTACCGCGCCTATGTCGAGGCAGTACGAGGGCTGTTAGCTGGAGAACACGTGGAGTATGACGGCGCGCAGTTTGCGCTGGAGTGGCTCCCGCGCCCGGTGCAACAGCCCGTGCCCGTCGATATGGCGGCTAGCGGACCCAAGAATCTGGCGTTGGCCGGAGAGCTGGCCGACCGCGTCTCGATGTGGCTGCCGGCGGATGCCGAGCTGATCGCGAGAGGGGTGCAGTCTGTGCGTGCAGGAGCTGCACGTATCCAGCGCGAGCCGGCAAAGGTTCAAATCGGAGCCTATTTCCCCTGTTATCTCTCCTCGGATCTGAGAAAAGCTCGGGAGGTGGTGCGTGGGGCCGCTGCTGTCGGGGTCAATTTCTTTGCGTGGGATAAGCATGTCCGCATTGAGGATCTCCCGGCTCCCCTGGCGACCGAGGCAAAAAAAATACGCGGACACTACTCCTTTAGCGGGCATGGGCAGAGTGACTCAGCCCACGCCCAGCTCCTCTCGGAGGAGTTTCTCGACTGGGCGTGCCTGATAGGGTCACCTGAGGCGTGTGTCGACAAACTGCAGGCTCTGTTCGCGCAGGGTCTCGACTATGTCTATCTGACGATCGGGGCCTTGGGGGTTACCGACGAAGACAAAAGGGGCGTGTTAAAGACGCTAGCTGAGCGAGTCTTACCCCACTTCAAATGATGAAGTCGTTGGTTAAGGGGAGAGTCTCACTTCACTTTTTCCGTCAACTGGCCCAGTCTCCCTCCAATAGTTGCTGATGCCCAGATGGAGCCAGACGCAGCGCTTTCCCTTTCCCCGCTGCGTCTTCGTGTCTTCTTAGAAGAAGATAAAGGCCCGGACCACGACGTTCTTGCGGCAGGGAGCGTCGTCGGGCGCGGTGGGGTCGATGCAGGCAGAGTGGAAAGACCAGCGCGAGACGGAGCCGTCGGTGACAGAGTCGTAGCACTTGAGCATCGAGACCTCGGTCGGCTTCTGCTGGGGAAACCAGTACCACTCGTGATTGGAGCGGTAAGTGAAGCGGGTGGTCTCGCCGACGCGGTCATCGTAGACGCGGTAGTTGGTGATGTACGGCTGGTCGGCGAACGAGGGCCAGGCGCAGAGCACGAAGGGGTGCTGGCCCACGGTCTCCATCGGCTTGGCGAGGTTGATCGACATGAAGCGCCGCGCCATCTTCGCGTCGGCCTGCTCCTCCGTGTAGTGCTGCGTGCGCCCGAAGTTCCGCAGGTTCTTCGTGAGCAGCTCGCGGC
>CAZUFQ010000537.1:0-5343 GCA_964618735.1 uncultured Enterobacteriaceae bacterium | reverse complement strand
TCGTGCGTGGTGGTTTGCTTCTTAAGGCAACACCTCCCTCGCGCCGGGAATCGCACCTGCACACGAGTGAACAGGACTTGATTAAGTGAGGACTGGCAGAGAGTACTTCATCGATCCGAGTTTGAAGCAGTACCTCGAAACGGGAAAGGAAATGCCATATCTTGAAGGCCGAGATAGTCGGAAGGTGTAACCGCACCACCAATTCGCTTTGCAGCACGATCAACTTCTTGGCACAGAGTAAAGTCCGACCTTCCGACACTCGAAAGGAAGATGCACGCATGACCTGCACTCAGTGTCATACGCAAAACAAGACTGGTCGGCAGTATTGCGCATCGTGTGGCCAGCGGTTATCGCACGCCTGCACCCAGTGTGCCTTTCTCAACGATCCTGAAGATCGCTTTTGTGGAGGATGTGGGACACCGCTCGCTTGGCCTCCACCATCGGACATAAACACCACGGTCATTGCTTCTCCCACGAGTTCCCCTACATTCGCATCCGCACCCCGCCGTGACGAACGCATCTATGATAAACAATCCGGGCTTTCCGTGCAGAATCTCATTGGGGATGAGCGCAAGATCGTCACTGCACTCTTCGCTGACCTCAAAGGTTCGACTGCCCTGATTGAAGGGCTTGATCCTGAAGCAGCGCGCGCACTGATCGATCCGGCGCTGCAGCTCATGATGGAGGCCATCCATCGCTATGAAGGATATGTCGCGCAGGCGTTAGGAGATGGCATCTTTGCGTTGTTTGGTGCGCCGATCGCGCATGAAGATCACCCTCAGCGAGCGATATACGCCGCGCTGCGCATGCAAGACGACATGCGTCGCTATAGCAATGAGGTCAGACTCACACACGGTGTCTCATTGGCAATGCGGGTCGGGGTGAACACGGGTGAAGTGCTGATGCGGTCGATTCCCAAAGACGATGTGCGGACCGACTATGTGCCGGTTGGACATGCCACAAACCTGGCCGCGCGTATGGAGCAGATGGCAACGCCAGGATCCATCTTCATCACCGAGCACACCAAGAAATTGATCGAGCATTATTTCGACATCAAGCTGTTAGGAGCCGCCCAGATCAAAGGCGTGGAGGCTCCACTCAATGTGTATGAAGTCGTTGGGGCAGGACCTCTGCGCACGCGGTTGCATGTGGCGGCGCGCCGTGGCTTGTCTCGTTTTATCGGGCGGCAAGGTGAACTTGACCAGCTGCAAACTGCATTGGCCCGTGCAAAAGCAAGACAGGGACAGATTGTGAGTGTCACTGGTGAACCGGGACTTGGAAAGTCGCGACTCTTTTATGAGTTCAAACGTCTTGCCCACGGGTGTATGCTACTGGAATCCTCCGCCGTCTCGTATGGGAGGAGATCTCCCTATCTCCCAGTGATCGAACTGTTGAAGTCCTACTTCCAGATCCAATCCCATGACGATGACCGCACGCGGCGCGAGCGCGTGCTTGGGAAAGTGCTGGCTTTGGATCGTGACCTTGAAGAGACGCTGCCGTATCTCCGCGCCCTGCTTGGTATTGAAGACCATGCGTCCTCGTTAGGGCAACTGGATCCGCAGATGAACCGCCAACGTATCTGCGACGCCGTCACGCGGCTTTTATTGCGCGAGAGCCGCAATCAGTGCCTTGTCCTTATTGTGGAAGATTTGCATTGGCTTGATCGTGGGACACAAGCAGTCTTAGACACTCTTAGTGATAAGCTCAGCGCTGCCAATGTCTTGCTCCTCGTGAACTATCGGCCAGAATACCATCATGAGTGGGAGCAGAAGACGTATTATAGCCATGTGCAGCTGGCCCCATTGGGACCAGAGGAAACAGAAGCATTTCTGACCGGCCTGCTCGGTGCTGATAGCGATCTCGCCGTGCTCAAGCAACAGGTGTTGACGAAAACCGAAGGCACCCCGTTCTTTATGGAAGAAGTCGTGCAAACCATGGTGGACGAACACCTGTTGCAAGGTGAACGTGGCAACTACCATCTCTCACAGTCGATCACCGACATCCGCATCCCTCCGACTGTGCACGGCGTGCTCGCAGCCCGCATTGACCGCCTGGGGCCAGAAGAAAAACTACTCCTCCAACACCTCTCGGTGATCGGGCGCTCCGTTCCGCTCGCATTGGTGCGACGAGTCATCGCGCAACCGGAAGAGGAGCTGTACCGCCTCCTCTCATCGCTGCAACAAAAAGCGTTTCTCTACGAACAATCGACCTTCCCTGACATCATCTATCTGTTCACGCATGCATTGACGCAAGAAGTAGCGTATAACTCAGTACTCCTCGAGCGCCGTAAAGCCCTTCATGTGCAAACGGCGCAGACGATTGAACAGCTTTTTCACGACCAGTTAGAAACCTACTACAGCGTCTTAGCACATCACTATAGCAATGGTGGCCACACCGAAAAGGCGATGATTTATCTTCTCAAAGACTTACGCACTGCCTGGCTTACTAGCCTTGATCAGTCGTTTCTGACGGAATGAATGCTCCTAGCACACGTCTTCCTTGTGCAGGTTGCCGCGTGTCCGTATACTTGAGGAACGTGGAACTTGGGTAGACGTCTCGGAGGGGCAGAGTTGGCGTAGACCTCTAGGAGAAAGGAGTCCGCTATGAACGCAACCCGTCAACAGGTCGCCGTCGTGATTGGGGCAACCTCCAAGTGGCAGGCTGATGGCCGCAATACCAAACTGGCGCATGGGAAGACGCTTGATGACAGTGACCTCCCCGTCGGTATCCGCTGGGGCATCGGCGGCGCCCTCGCCCAAAAGTTTGCCCAGGAGGGCTTCTTCGTGGCGCTGACAACCAGGAACCGCGCCAATGCAGCGGCGCTAGACCAGGCCATTCGTGCGCAAGGCGGTGCAAGCATGATTGTCGAGCTGGACCTAGTGTCGCCTGACTCCATCTCACAAGCGTTCACTACGATTCGTGAGCAGGCGGGGGACCCGGATGTCGTGATCTACAACGCGGGGTACTTGGAGGGGCGCGATCTGCCACCCGACAAAGAATTGCTAGAACATATCCCCCTGGAGCTGTTCGACACCGCGCAACACATTTCCAGCCGTGGCCCGTTCTTGGTCGCCAAGGAGGTGTTGCCCGCCATGCGCGCGCGTGGCGCAGGGACGTTCCTCATTTCGAATAACGCGGCGTCCTTGCGCGGACGCAAGCGTCTAACTGGCCAGTCGCTCTACTATCCCCGCGTGATGATGCGTACGCTGGCGCAGGTGCTGACGGAGGAGTATTCCGAGCATGGCATACACGTGGCCAACGTGGTGATCGACGGCCTCATCGACTCGCCCGGCACCCGCGCGCTGCCGATGGCCCAGCAGCGGCCTGAGGTGGTGATGAATCCGGTGAAGATCGCCGAAGCGTTCTATTATCTCCATACCCAAGACAAATCCTGTTGGACGCACGAACTCCAATTGACCCCCTTTGCGACTAAGCAGAGCTTTTAGGCGCGCTGCGAGGAAATTATGGGCAACCGCGATCTTGAGGCCGCCTGGGCCTATCACAACGGTACGAAACATTCCTATCAGAGCATTCGCTCGAACCCTCATTTTTTGGATTGGGAGAACCAACCCTTACCCTTTAAGATTTACTCCTCTCTAGCGCCGCTCGCGCTGCCGCACACCTTCTCCTCGTCAGGGGGAGCGGCGCTGTCGGCTATCGAGGCCCCGGGTGCTCTTACAGAGGGCGAGCGTCTCCCAGACCTGCCAACTGTGGCGCAGCTCCTGCATTTTTCTGCAGGCATTACAAAACGGAGAGTTGTTCCTGGAGGAGAACAATTCTTTCGAGCAGCCGCCTGCACTGGGGCCCTCTACCACATTGATCTGTACCTTGTCTGTGCTGAATTACCCGGCCTCGGGGCGGGGGTATATCATTTCGGGCCGCACGATTTTTCTTTGCGGCAGTTACGCGCGGGAGACTATCGGGAGACCCTGATCTCGGCAAGTGGAGAAGAACCTGCCCTCGCCAGCGCCCCGGCTGTCTTGATCTGCACTAGCACCTATTGGCGCAACGCCTGGAAATACCAAGCTCGCACTTATCGGCACTGCTTTTGGGACACAGGCACGATTTTGGCCAACCTCTTGGCCGTAGCCGCTGCTTATGAGACGCCCGCGCAGGTGGTGAGTGGCTTTGTCGATGCTGAAGTGAATCGGGTGCTGGACCTGGATACGCAGCGCGAAGTCGCGCTCGTCCTTGTTCCACTGGGACACTCCCCAGACCTGCAGCTCGGCTCCTCTCCTACGGTTCGGCCCCTAGCATTGCCAACTATTCCCCTCTCGAAGACCGAAGTAGAGTATCCTGCCATTCAGGCTATGCACGCTGCTTCCTCGCTAGCGGACCGGGAAGAGGTCAAGGCTTGGCGTGGCGCACCGTCACAGATTGTCGCCTCTCAGCCTACAGGGCGCCTTTTTCCCTTGCACCTTCAAAACGAGGATACCCTTCCCCAGACTACCATTGAGGAAGTCATCCTGCGGCGCGGATCTACCCGACATTTCGCGCAGAAGTCCATCAGCTTTGGGCAACTCTCCGTTCTCTTGGATCGGGCCACACGAGGAATTGACGCCGATTTTCGGCTACCTGAAGACCCTCCGCTCAATGATCTCTACCTGATCGTGCACGCTGTGGAGGAGCTGCCGCCAGGCCTCTACTTCTGGCGAAGAGAACAGCACGCGCTTGAGCTCCTGCAAGAAGGCCACTTTCGCCTCGAGGCCGGATACCTGGGACTGGGACAGGAGTTACCCGCTGATGCGAGTGTGAACATCTTTTTCCTGGTGAATCTCAGGCCCATTCTCGAACGGTTTGGCAACCGGGGGTATCGGGCAGCTCAACTCGAGGCGAGCCTGACTGCCGGAAAGCTCTACCTGGCTGCCTATGCGCAGGGTTTGGGGGCTACGGGCCTGACCTTCTTTGATGACGACGTAACCACGTTTTTCTCGCCGCATGCAGAAGGGAAAAGCGTAATGTTCCTGGTAGCACTCGGGAAATCTGCCAAGCAGCTAGAGGGGTGACGTTACGGGGTCCAGGTTCTCTTCCTCCTTTCTTGCGCTTCATGTCGCAATCATGCTTTTTGGCTTGTCAGCGCTGTTTGGCCGATGGGTAGCTTTGCCCGCAACGGTCATCGTGTTGGGCCGAGCGGCGTTCAGCTGCGTGACGCTGGCGCTATTGACGGTCGTGATGAAGGAGAAATTACAACCGAAAAGAACCCGCGATTATTGGCCGCTTCTCGGATCAGGCGTCATGCTTGCCGTGCATTGGACCGCGTTCTTTCAAGCCGTGCAAACAGGCAGCGTGGCAATAGCGACGCTCACGTTTGCCACCTTTCCAATTCTCACTGCTCTGGCTGAA
>CAZUFQ010000536.1:0-5346 GCA_964618735.1 uncultured Enterobacteriaceae bacterium | reverse complement strand
GAGCGGCGACCTGGCGAATTCTCGTTTCCAAGCTGCCGATCACGCCGGGCTCACAGCAGAGCAAGTGGCGAACCTGAAAATCAAATGGGCGTTTGGCTTTCCAGCGAATACGACAGTGTCGCAACCGACCGTGGTTGGCGGACGTATCTTTGTCGGCACTCAACGGGGGCGTTTGTACTCGATCGATGCGGAAAAAGGCTGCCTCTACTGGTCTACGAAAATAGGCGTCGGCGTGCGGTCTGCTTTGCGGATCGCTGCGCTGCCCGGCTCGAACCCGCCGCGCTATGTCGCCTATTTTGGTGATATGGCGGCTAATGTCCGCGCGATCGATGCGAAAACCGGCGAACAGATATGGATGACCCATCCAGAGAAGCACCCCGGCGCTCGCATCACTGGTGGAGTAGTGTTGCATGAGAACCGCTTGTACGCGCCGATGTCATCAGTTGAGGAAGCCTCGGGCGCCGATCCGAAGTATCAATGCTGCACCTTTCGCGGTAGCGTTGTGGCGCTCGACGCCGCTACGGGCAAGAAGGTTTGGCAAGCGTACACGATTCCAGAAAAGCCCAGGCGCACTCGGAAAAATAAACTCGGGGTGCAGCAGTGGGGTCCATCTGGCGCGTCAGTGTGGTCCGCCCCTACGATTGATGAGAAGCGTAGCGCTCTCTATGTCACAACTGGAGATAATTACTCGGACCCAGCCGCAAAAACGAGTGACGCGATGGTGGCGTTTGATTTGAGAACCGGCAAGATGCTGTGGTCGCGCCAATTTCTGGCTGGTGATGCATGGAACATTTCTTGTGATGCTGGTGATTCGGCAAATTGTCCCAATGCGAAAGGACCGGATTTGGACTTTGGCTCTTCGTCAATTCTCCGTACCAGGCCCGATGGAAAGCGCGTTCTTCTGGCGGGGCAAAAGTCAGGCATGCTGTACGCGGTTGACTCTGACAAAAAAGGCGAATTGTTATGGCAACAGCGTGTCGGCAAAGGCGGACTTGTTGGCGGCATTCAATGGGGACCGGCGGCGGATGACAGAAAAATCTATGTCGGGTTGTCGGACATCGGCGTCAAAATTACGCAAGATCCGCAAGCTGGAGTGGTGTCAGAATTAGACGGGACTGTCGGCGGCGGTATGTTTGCATACGACTTAGCGACAGGTAAGAAAGAGTGGTACGCGCCGCCTCCAGGTTGTGGTGGTCGCCCGAAGTGCAGCCCCGCCCAGTCTGCCGCCGTGACCGTCATTCCTGGCGTCGTGTTCTCGGGATCTGAGGATGGTCATCTCCGCGCCTATAACACTCAGGACGGAAAAGTGCTGTGGGATTTCGACACCATCCAGGATTTCACCACTGTCAATGCTATGGAAGGTAAAGGTGGATCGATTGACGGTCCCGGCCCCACGGTCGTTAGCGGTATGGTTTACGTGAATTCCGGCTATGCGCTCTGGGGCGGCATGCCGGGCAACGTGCTGCTGGGATTTTCGGTGGATGGGAAGTGAAACAAGAGACGGGGTGACACGAGGCGCGATTTTTCTGTTCGGCGAGAGTCTCCTGACCCCGCCGAAAGCGCCGGTCGGAGGTCTCCGACAGCTTATTTGTAGGAGGCATTTCCATTGCCACTCGTTTGGGCAATTGCCTCCCACGACGGACTCAAAAACAACAGCACGATCCCCAGCACCACAAACATGCGCGTAGCTGCATCCTGGCCATCCCACGTTGATGATTGCC
The DNA here is from genome assembly GCA_964618735.1 of uncultured Enterobacteriaceae bacterium. Lineage (GTDB taxonomy): Bacteria > Desulfobacterota > Binatia > Bin18 > Bin18 > SYOC01. The sequence goes on along the minus strand of CAZUFQ010000536.1, from coordinate 3,625 downwards.
ACATCACGAACCATTCCCCGCCCACGGTAAGAAATGCGAACAACCACTGCAGCATGCTCAGCACCAATCCGTAGACCGCCAAGCTCTTAGCGTGATAGAAGGAGACTGTGTCGCTCTTCCATGAACGGCAGAGCCGGATTGCTCCCAGCCAACATAGCCCTGCGCTTGTTGCTTCCCAAAGAATCAAGGCGCCGTAAAACAGGTGGTGAAGAATAGGGTTGGTGAGCGCTCGCCATTTGAGGTGATTGTCGGGAAAAGTGGTGTCCATCAAAAGCACATGTTCAACATAATGAAAGTTCGAGTCGTAATCAGTGAGATTATTGAAGGCCAGCAAAGTCAACAAAAAAGCTACTGCTCCAACTAGCGCGGTCTGTGCTCTGCGAAACGCCATCATTGCTGTTGCCTTTCAACTTTCATCGCCTTCAGCAGTTTACCTCTGCTTCCAATCCCCAGCCTGCTCGAAGGCGTAGGCGGCGCGATAGATAGTCGGTTCATCGAAATGCTTGCCAACCAGCATCATACTCACTGGCAGCCCGTCGCTCATTCCACAGGGAATCGCCATTGCGGGATGGTGAGAGATGTCGAACGGGGCCGTATTCGCGAGCATCTCAAGCGCCCGCTCCACAACCTCTTCGCGAGGCGCTCCTGGCTTCGGCAGTGGTTGTGCTTTCATGGGAGTCGTTGGCATGAGAAGCAGGTCATGCCCGGCTAGAACTGTATCGTAGGCGGCGATCAACTGCCTGGTGATATTCATCGCTTTGCCGTAGTAGCGACTACCGTAATACTCGCGGATATAGGAACCGAACAGCGTGAACAGCTTAACCGTTTCCGACAACTCGTTTGCGCGGTGACGCCATCCACGATGGAAGTCCATGAGGCTGGTCACGTAGAGATCTGAGCGGCTCACGCCGTAGCCGTCGCCCCACATCATTGTCTGCGTGAGCCCTTCAGTGACGATAGGTAAGAGGAGAGCGCCGCCGAGCAGATGCCAGGGGATCGATACTTCAGTAATCGTCGCTCCCAGCTTCCCGAGTAGCTCAGCGGCCTTGCGCACCTTGTCCTCGACGTCGGACTCTGATTTCGGACCGCCAAAGCCCTCTTTCACAAGTGCGATCTTTAGGCTGCGAACGCCACCCTCCAGCAGCTGCGTGTAGGGATGCACCGTTGGAGCGTACTGACGCGGATCGTAGCCGTCTGGTCCCGCAATGACCTCCAGCAAAAGCGCATTGTCTTTGACGGTGGCTGTCATAGGTCCTGTGTGGTCAACATAGATTTCTATAGGCATGATGCCGGTATAGGGTACGAGCCCATGTGTCGGCTTCATGCCATAGACCCCGGAAAATGACGCGGGCATGCGAATGGAGCCCCCTTGATCGCCGCCGATCGCCATGTCTACTTCGCCAAGCGCGACCAACACCGCACTGCCTGAGGATGAGCCGCCAGCCGAGTAGCCCATCTTGTAGGGGTTGTGCACTGGCCCCGTCGCGTTTGTATGGCTGCCGCCGGACGCGCCGAAATACTCGCAGTGCGCCTTACCGAGAATGGTGCCGCCGGCGTAGAGAATGCGCGCCACGCGGGTTGCACCGATTTCCGGAGCATAGCCTTCGAGGGTAGACGCCCCGTTCGTCCTGGGTACGCCGGCGAGCATCACATTGTCTTTGAGCACAACGGTTTTACCCTTGGGCGTGCACTCGCCCGCTCCTTCGATTCGGGTTTTATAGTACCACGCGTTATGCTTGTTCTCCTCTGGGGCCGGGCGATAGCCCGGGGTGCGCGGATATTTGACTCGCGGCAAGTTGTCAGGCAAGCGGTCAACAACGTTGTAGGCCTCAATGCTCGGCTGCAGCAGCGCAAGAAACGAGGCAACATCGTCCTCGGTCAACGACAGCCCCATTTTGCCGGCGATCTCGCGGAACTGGTCGGGAGTTGGCGTGGTTACTGGCATGAGCGCCTCCTTTTGTTTTTCTTGTTAACGTCGTTTAGGCTGCACGGCCGCTAACAAGTTATAGTTAACCGTTTATCTCCTCCCCGAAAAACCTCCGCCGGACGGTCTCATCAGCAGGAAGATCTGGTCCGCTGGAGACGTGATCCGGCACTCGGGTTTCATCCTGTGCAATCAACGGTAAGGCTTTCGCTCGGGCCGCTTCGGCGTCGGGCCCGATCGCGAAAAACATTTGAGAAAGCCAATTATCCACTGTGTGGATCGCGCCATAATGTCGGTTATGTTCCGTAGCGTAAGCATGACCGGCTGCTTTCCAGTCACTATTAGTCAACAGTTGATCTCGCAGCACGCGCACATCCCGCAGGGTCAGCGAGAGTCCTTGTCCCCAGGATGGATCGCTGGCGGCGGCGGCATCCCCGATCAACACGACACCCTCTCTGTAGGGGTGATCAACCCAGGTGTCGGCTCCATCAAACGTAGCGAGTGGTCCGGCCACTTTTACCCCGGCATCCCAATCGGCCGGAACCCCACTACGGAACGATTCCGCAACGAATCGGGTGAAATCGCCCTCCCCTTGCAACCTGCTGCTTGTCTCCTTCGTATGCACCAAGTAGGCTCGCACCCGCCCGTTGCCTTGAGGAAACAAGGGGACACCCTGGCCAATGGTTGGATTAATGATGTAGTAAGAGATGTCCTCTTGGGGGATTGGCATGTTTTCCAGCAGCACGCCAGTAATAAGTAATCGCTCTGGATCTTGTTGGACTGTGAAGCCGGTCCACTTTCGCACCAGAGAGCCGCGACCATCAGCGCCGACTACAAGTTGAGCCTGGAGTTCTTCAACATTTCCTCCTTGTTCAACTACCACACTTGGTACGGTTCCCGATTTGACGTCACGGACGTTTGCTCCTCGTCGCACTTCTGCTCCGGCTGCGCTGGCGGCTTGAAGCAACACCTCCTGCATCGTCGGATGGTAAAGCGAGAAATAAGGAGCCTGGTGAGGAGTTGTGGCAATCATATCGCGAGGAACTCTAGGTCCAGGTCCCGCCGTAAAGACAAACCAGCGTGTCTCTTGTCCACAGGTCGATCGAAGGAGTTCATAAATGCCAAGAGCCTTGGCTTCGGCGACTCCCCAGGACACCAAAATTTCGCCCCGCACCCGATCCCTAAACTGCCGCTCTCGCTCCAGCACCAGCACTTTCGCGCCGTGTTCAGCCATTGCTTTGGCTAGGCTGGCTCCGCCTAAACCGCCGCCAACCGTGATGATATCGTATGTCCCCTTTGTCATGACTTCTCCTTTTTAGCCCTGATGCAATTTTGCACTTGTCATAATCATGTAGATTTGCGTAGTAGGGTGAGCACGAGTTCGTTACCTTCTTGATGGCATGCTGGAGGTTTTCCTTGAAGATATTAAGATCCTGTGCTAGTCATCACGCTTTTCTCTTGTCACACAAGAGTACACCTTACTCCCTGCTGCCGGCTCCTGGAAGCAGCAACGGGACAATGAGCCAGCATAACGCGGTAAATCCTGCGCTCACCAGAATCAGCGGCGTAAGTCCTACATGATCGTAGAACCAGCCGCCAAGAAGAGTAGAGCCGGTGCGGCCTACGTTCAAGCAGGACATTAAGAGAGCGAAGACGGTACCCTCGGCATGGGCCGGGCACGAGCGAGGTGCGAGGTCCAAG
>CAZUFQ010000535.1:0-5349 GCA_964618735.1 uncultured Enterobacteriaceae bacterium | reverse complement strand
AAGGGCGGGCGATGAATCGGCGTGCAGAACTGAAGGTGCGCTAGGCGGTAATCGAAGCGGGGGGCTCCAGCAGCGCCCTGCTTCGGTTCATTCGACTTTCCCTTATACAACCCCTGGCTTCCGACTGGCCAGGGGTTGTATTCCTGCCTTAACTTTTTCCTTGCCGCACGTTGCTTTCCCCTCCAGAGGAAAGATAAACAGCTTGCCCTACCCTACCCCAGTTTGGTTTTGGTGACCGCCACAGCTGCGGTGAGCGAGACCAAAAAGAACCCGGTCAGAAACAGGAGATCGGTCTGCACTTCGGCGAACCCTGCGCCTTTGAGTACGATCGCATGCAGGGCATGAGCAAAATAGCGGGCGGGAAAACAATGCGAGAGCGCGCTGATGAACGGCGGATAGTTGTCCGTCGGCACCAGAATGCCAGTAATCATAATTGACGGAAACATGACGAAAAAGGCGAGAAAAATGCCTTGCTGTACGTGCCGCACGCGGGCGGCAAGCACGACACCGAGCGCCATGGTGGCAAACATGAAAATAAGGGCGGTCATCGCAAGCAGGAGCAGATTCCCTTTAATGGCGATACCGTAGAAGAGATATCCCCCTACTTCCAAAATGGCCAGGGAAAGAAACCCAATCCCGACATAGGGAATCATTTTCCCTAGCAGGATTTCTGCGACCGACAGTGGGGTCGCGAGGAGTTGTTCGAAGGTGCCGCGTTCGCGCTCTCCTACGAGCCCTATTGCCGCTATCATCAAGCAGATTTGTGTCAACATATTGGCCGGCATGGCCGAGAGTAAGCCAAACCGATCTTGGAGCCCAGGGTTGTACCAGTAACGTTTCTCCAGAGAAACGCGAGGAGCAGAGAATTTCTCCTCGCTGCGGTCTCGCGCAGGAAGATAATCGAGCGCAAAAACGCTTGCGGCTTGCGTAATATAATTACCTAAGCGCAACGCACTCGTAGTCTTGGCGCCGTTCAGAAGAAGCTGAATAGGCGCTTCCTGACCGCGTTCGAGTTTGTCGTCAAAATTCCAGGGAATAACAACGCCCGCCAAGCCGTCTTTACGGCGCAGAAAATCCACCACGGCGTCTTCGCTGAAGACAAATTCTGGTTCTTGCAAGGCGGTGAGTGAAGTAAGATCGGAGATGAGTTGACGCGACAACACTGTATGAGATTGGTCGTAGACGACCCAGGCTGCATTGTTGATCTCGTTGGTGATGGCGAGTCCGAACAACACCAAATATAAAACGGGTTGGACGAGAATTGCGGCGACGAGGCCATGATCGTGCCGCATTGTCCGCCCTTCTTTACGCGCCATAGCGAGTACTTTGCTGAGTCGCATGAGGTTTTCCTTGTTAACCGTTTCGTTTAATTGTTCGCGAAACACGCAGAAGGAGAAACAGCAAAAAAACGCCGAGGACGAGAACTTCTTGCCAGAGTTCGCCCAGACCCTGACCCTTCATATAGACGCCGCGTGTGATGCGTAAGTAGTGCGTGACAGGGATCACTTCACCGATGATGCGGAACGGCAACGCCATGAGCGACAGCGGAAAGAGAAAATCCGAGAGCATCAGCTGCGGCACCATAACAAGCACGCTGCGTTCGACCGCATCGCTGGAGGATTTCGCAAGACTAGAGATTAACAGCCCCATAGAGAGACCAATAAGGAGAAAGATCGGCGTTACTGCTAATAACAACCAGATATTACCGGTCGGGGATACACCGAAAATAAGCCAACCAAAGAGAATGCTGGCGGCCACGGCCCCCATCGCAACAACACCAAAGGGAAGGATCTTACCTAAGACGATCTCGAGTGCAGTGACTGGCGTGACCAACAGTTGCTCAAGTGTTCCGGTTTCTCGTTCTCGCACCAGAGAAACTGCAGTGATGAGGACAGTCAAAAACATGCAGATCATGCCAAGCAACCCGGGAATCGTGTAGGCAGTGCTTGATAAGGTTGGGTTGAACAGCACGCGCGCTTGGGGAGCGACCACGCCTCTTGCTTCCGGTTGAAGATTCCGGTCGGTGAGCGGAGTGCGTTCGAGACGGGTATGAGTGTAGAACGCCCTTGCGATCGCGGTTAGAAATCCTTCCGCGCTGGTCGCAAGCGTAGTGTCGGAGGCGTCGAGGAGCAAGCCCAAACGGACTTCTTTCCGGTTTTCGATCAACTCGCTCAAGTCCGTGGGAATCAGCAAAGCGGCGCGACAATGTTGACGGCCGAAAAACGAATCCACTTGGTCGAGTTCATGCAAGGGCGTGAGGATAAAGTAGTTCGTTGCGGTGATATCGCTCAGTAGTTGTCGACTTTCCCGGGTGTGGGCGCGGTCGAGAACGCAGAGCGGCAGATGATCGAAATCGGTCGTGATGGCGTAGGCGAGCAGGGTGATCTGTAAGACCGGGATCAGCAGCATAACCGCCAGCGTAAAGCGATCTCGTCGCAACTCTACGAATTCACGCCAGAGGAGAATACGCAAGCGATTGAATCTTTGGCCAAGGGTCTTCATGCGCGCCCCGCTGATTCCGCTTGACGTTGACGAATTTTTCCGGCAAACACGTCTTCGATGGAAGGCAGCGCGGCGGTGCAATCGAGGGTGGGATTGATCTGGTGCAATTCTCGTCGCAGCTGGTCAAGAGTAGCTTTAGTGTTGTCCTTCAGGAGCACGAAGGTTTCTTCCGACGCGCCTGCCTGCACGTTATAGCCAGCGGCATGAAGGGCGGCGGCGGCGTGCGTGACGACCTGGCGATTATTGTGCAAAAGCCGCACCCGATAGCCGCCGACAAAAACCATTTTCAGACCGAGCGGGGTATCAAGCCCAATGAGCTTCCCTTGGTCAATGAAGCCGACATGATGCGCATGCTCCATTTCATCGAGATAATGGGTCGTGACGAAGAGCGTCTTTCCATCGGCGGCAAGCTCCCGGATGAGATCCCAAAACACATGACGATTAATGAGATCGACTCCCGCAGTTGGTTCATCGAGAAACACAATATCGGGGTCGTGGAGCAGCGAGCACGCTAGCGCAATACGCTGTTTAATCCCGCTGGGAAGTTCTCGCACTAACGTTTGTTCTTGGCCGCCGAGACTGAGACGGGGAAATAATTCATTTTGACGCGTAGCGAGGGGTGTCGCCGCGAGACCGTACAAGCCGCCGAAGAATCGCACGTTCTCTTGCACCGTCAAATTAGCGTAGAGAGACACTTTTTGTGACATGTAGCCGATGCGCGTGCTAATCTGGCTCGCCTGAGTGGAGACGTCGAGTCCCGCCACTCGCGCCCGTCCTTCAGTCGGCGCGAGCAGACCGCACAACATGCGAATCGTGGTGGATTTGCCTGAACCATTAGAGCCGAGAAAGCCGAAGACTTCGCCGCGCTGCACCTGAAAAGTGACATGGTCCACGGCGGTGAACGCGCCGAAGCGCCGGGTCAGGTTCTCAACTTCGATAATCGAGGCGTCCATAGCCATGCTTTGCCCGTTCAGATCGTTAGGAAGTTGTCATGAGGAGCAAGGGCGCGCTCAGCTTCCTCTGTCAATTCGGTAAAGACCATTTCCAACGTCGGCGTCATCGGTTCTAGGGTGACTTCGCTGTCGGAAAAGGCATGTAACGCGGCTTGCAACTCCTCACGAGACAAAGCGGTTTCCACGGTGATCGTTTCTCCGATGAGTTGGGACCGCCGCGCCCAGGGCGCGTGCTGTAAATGGGGCATCAGCTCGGGCTGCTTGTCGCCGAAGAGGCGATAGGCCTTCCAAGGAAACTGTGCTTTGATCGCATCCGGCGCATTCTGCACCCGTATTCGCCCCTGGTAGAGATAAGCAACTTGGTCACACCGGTCAGCCTCATCGAGATATCCAGTGGACATGACAATAGTGACATCGCGGAGTTGTTTGAGAATAGCCCACATTTCGCCGCGAGCAATGAGATCTACCCCGTTATTCGGTTCATCCAAAATTAAGACGCGCGGTTCGTGCAACAAGGCGCAGATCAGCGCCAGTTTCTGTTTCATGCCGCCGGAAAGAGACGAGGTGAGAAATGTAGTGAACTGGTCAAGCTGAGCGATCGCGAGCAACTCCGCTGCACGCTGACGAAACTTTTTTCTCGGGATATCATGGACATCAGCAAAAAATTCGAGGTTATGTTGTACACTCAGGTCGGGATAGAGGCTGAAGGTTTGTGGCACATAGCCGATCCGCTCTTTGATCGCGCGCGGCTGCGAGGCGATATCATAGCCGAGGACCGACGCGTGCTCGGCGTCAAAATCCAGCAGTCCAACCAAAATGCGCAGCAACGTGGTTTTGCCGGCCCCGTCTGGTCCGACAACGCCAAAGATACACGGTTGCTCAATAGTCAGGTTGACGCCGTCAAGTGCAACCGTGGAGCCGAAACATTTATGGAGATTTGCGAGAGCAATAATGGGCGTAGTCATGACCTTGTCAATCTACGAAGGCGAAGCCGCAGTCGAGTCATCACCTGTAGTGACTGTGGTGGCGGCTCTGTCTAGAAACACCGTGCCTTCCATCCCCGGCTTGAGCCGTTCGACTTGATCGAGGATACGCACTTTGGTGGCGAAGACTTGGGTGATGCGATCGCTTCTGACTTCGATATTCTTCGGAGTAAACTGCGCGATATCTTCGATGAAACTGACTTCGCCGGGAAAAACCTCGCCGGGCAATGCATCGGGTTCGATCTTGACGCGGTCTCCCACGCGCACCTTGCCAAGATCTGGAACCGGGACATAGATGCGCACGTATTTATCTAAGGGATCGAGCAACGTGGCGACGCCAGTGCCTGGCGTGACGTACTCGCCGGCGCGAATCAGGCGGGTTTGCACCGTGCAAACACAGGGAGAGCGTATGGTGTATTTTTCCAAAATAATCTGCATTTGCTTGAGCCGTTCGGTTTCCACCGCGAGCTGGCGTTGCAACACGGCGAGCGCGTCCTCTGCGACTTGAATCTGTCGGAGATTGGCTTCAGCGTTGGCAACCGATTCCCGCTCATGAGTCACCATCGCCCGCGCCGCATCGAGTTGATTTTTGGCTTGGTCGAAACGTTGTTGGCTGAGTTGCTCGGCTTCGAGCAATTCTTTGCGACGGGCAACTTCTTTTTCGGCAAACTCTTGATCGGAAGCGGCTTTGGCCAAGTTGCTCTTCGAGGCCCGAAATTGCGTAGGCACGGTGTCGCTGGCCAGCGCAACCTGACTTTGCGCTTGTTTAATCTTCGCGTCGAGGAGTGTGAGGTTCAGCTCTTGCCGAATGACTTGCGTGCGGTATTCTCGTCTATCGCCATGGGCTAGCACTCGCCGCTGTCTGTCGCAATCGCTGTCGGTACACGTTCACATCACGGCCTAGCCAGTAA
>CAZUFQ010000534.1:0-5360 GCA_964618735.1 uncultured Enterobacteriaceae bacterium | reverse complement strand
CCCGGTCACAAGTTTCCACGTCGCGGCAGTTTTCATCAGTGTCAATCCACGCGAATCTCTCACACTGAGGAAATACGCACGCTGAGCGTTCCTTGCGGCAAATTGGTTTTCTTGTCAACAATCACGCCGCTGTAGACGTCCGCCGCTTGCCCTTCAGGAATGCGAATCCGCACGAGGACCTGCCCGGCGATGAACGACGGCTCAAAAGTAATATCCGTTAGCGGAGGTTTATTAGGTTCGGCTGCATACAGTCCGGAGGTCCCAAGTGTTTGAACGTGAGCGTTCGGATGCAGATCAACAGTCACTTGCGATGGACGGGTAGAAATGATTTCAACCGAGACAGACATCGACCCGCTTGCGGGCTCGGGAGAAGCCGGTTTTCTATTACCATTAGAAGGTGAAGAAACCGGCGGGGAGACAACACGTAACAAACTGTTCAGGAACTCAGGGTTTGTGGCAAATGCGTTGAACAGGTCGGTCCAGAGCGATCCTAGGTCAGTGTAAGAACGAATGATACGTCCAAACAGCTCTCCGATGTCGTCCCTAGCGCTGCCCGCGCCGTAGGGGCGCGGGTTGAGTTGTTGGGCAACGCGCCGCCCCTGACGGATATGTTCCTCGACCACGCGATAGCCGAGTTTAACGCCGTGCGATACGGCGGCGTCACTCGCATCGTCCGCCATTCCCCCATTCTCCGCCCAGTCTTGTGGAGAGAACTCCTGGGCGCCCCATGAATCTGGACGGCGATATAAGTTGGACCACTGACGAAGGGGCGCAGTCCTGCCAGGATCTTCACGACGAAGACGCTGGGGGCCTCCCTTGTCGGCGTCTTGGTCAATGCCAGACTCTCCCGCCGCTTTCTCAGGGATGGTCGTATCCAATGATGTCCTCCAATAATGGCAGGTGCGAGAGCGCATGGGCGGCAAGCCGACCTGACATGATCGCCGCCTCTACGCACCCCGACGTAAACCCGCAGTCAGTCCAATCGCCTGCAATCGTCAAATTATCGTACGTATTATCTAGCGGAGAGATACGATATTTCATACTCCCAGGCAAGGAAAGGACATAGCGATCGGACGGGTTCACATTCGCGGTCCAGAACTGGGAGTCTAACCACGATTCGTCTCCCGCTTCTGTTGCGAGAGGCGGCTCCTGGTCAGTGGAATCAACTAGCAGCTCCCAGCGAAATCCCGCTGGGTCCCGTGAGGCCTGTGGCCAGAAGTGCTTGATATGTCGATTCAAGAACTGAATAGAGTTTTGGCGTACTTCTTCCTGCCGTTGTTGGAGATATGAGGCGTCAAGCTGATCAAGGCGATCATTGCGTCCAGACAAGACATTGCAGAAATACGCCAACGCGCGGGGCGAGTTCCAAGCAGGCCAACTTTCCTGAGCAATTAGATGCCGCATATCCGCCCACGTATCAAACGGTTTCACGTAACCAGCAACACACATTTGCGGGTGCGGCCAGCCCAACTTTTCAAAATCCTCACGGAGCCACAGCTGCAGCGCCTGAGTCGCAACCGTTTTCACATGGGTCACCATAGCTCGCCAGCGTGGGTCCCGTGCAACAAGATCGCGGCAGACATAAGGAACGGCGCCAATGCCTATGCCTAATACAACAAAATCAAAATTCGTTGTAACGTGAAAGGTTGTTGTTCTCGCTTTTCGCCGCTCCCAAAATGACTCAAACTGCCAGCCTTCTTGCTTGATTTTGTCTCCATCGACAAGTTGAGAGTAATCAGGCGCGGCCGGCCAACAGGGTAAGCCGCGCACCTCAATAAGCGGCTGATACTCACCGCCGTCTTTCACTTCAGCCTGCACGTCAAATGTCAGCGCCTCCACATAGGGGCGTTCGCCAGGAGCAAGTTTGGCCGGATCAGCAAGCGCGACATTTTCCAAACGGTGGAAAAATTTGAAAGAAGCGCCGCGTTTTTTGAGGACTTCGTAGAAGGGCGCGAACACGACATCGCCCATGCCCGCTCGCATTTTCCAGAACAGAGCGCCGCGGTAGGTAAAGAACATGCGCAACGTGCCGCGTATCCCCTGACCTGCTGCAAAGCGAGGTTTCTGCGGGTCGCCATCTTCATAGGCGAGCGCGAGATCATACAGCCCTCGCAAGAACGAAGAGTTGAGAGAAGATTCAGATGCGCCGTTAAGCCTCAACCATTCACGCGTATCGTAATCGTTGATGGCGTCAAACCCGCGCGGATCGGTAAACAAACCAAACCGTACAGCCCCGCGCAGAAAAGCCAGAGCGAGATCGATAATTTCCCAGATACGACGTGTTTCGTCATCGCTCTCCACAAAAGTCTGCAGTTGTAAGCGAGCGTTTTCAGTGATGGCGTCGAGGAAAGTCAAAATTATATTCACGGGATACACTGACACAGACTTGAAGATAATTTCCAGGAGACTGACAGCTTCGATCAACCCAGCCGCTGTCGCCAGCAGACCGTAGCGCAGCACCCGGCTTATCTCTGTTAACACCTCACTCGCAGAGAATAGTCCAAAAGCAGAGAAGGGTTCTCCTCGGTTAGGAACACCCTTCTCTTGTGGCTGACGATTTTGCACGTTGAGTAACAATGTCCGTAAGAGGAGCACGGTGCGTGTGATGTAGCTAGTCATGCTGAACGGATTTTGCTCGGTCAGCGGATCTCCGGGCGCGCCCGGCAGAGGAGGAAAATACGCAAGCCAGTTTTGCCAGCCCCCCTGCCTGGACGGGTCGGCTACCCCCACGAAAGGTTCAGGAAAGAAAGCGTCTCGCCAGTCCGCAAGGGGACATTTTTTTGGATCGCGATTAAGTTCGGCATAGCATTCACGGAGCAGGCGGAAAGCGTTCTCGTAAAACCCTTCCCATACATGCAACCCATGCTCTTCAATGCGGTCAGCAGGTCCTCGTCCGGACGCCCCTTTGCCGCCTAACCGCCAACCAACCTGATAGACTGTGACATGATATTTTCCTTGATGCTGCGGCCTCGTTAATTCGAACGCCACGGCGATGGAGGCGCACCCGCCCCCAATAATCGCCACTTCAATTGGCTTCTGTTTCCCCACAACAACGTCCCCTGTCGACCGTTTCGTCATCACCTAATCAGCGTTCTTTACACGATTTCAGGGATGAGCGGCTAGAGAAAAAAGGCGTGCCCGCGACCTCGCGCCCAGACAGAGCCCGAGCGCGAGAGAAATCGACGCTGTGAGCGTTGCAAAATCTCTTCACGTCGCCACAATAAGACTTGTCTCGGGGCCAACCGGAAGAATGTCTCTCACCTGAAATTTGGCCTGTCGTAACAACGCACAGAACTCTTCAGCAGTTCGTTCTCGTTCGTGCGCAGACGTCACGCAGCTACCCCCATACAAATTGAGAAAGAACGAAGGCGTCTCGGCAGGCGCCACTGTGTCAATCAGTAACAGGGTGCGGGATGGCGACATGGCGCGGCGACAATTCGTTAGAATCCGTAAGGCGCGCGCATCTTCATAGTCGCTTAAGATTCCTTTGAGCACATAGACATCTCCGCCGGTAGGAAGAAACTCGAAAAAATCCCCAGCAATCACCTTACAGCGTGCGCTGACGCCTTCTACCGTTAAACGAGAGCCCGCCCTCCCAATAGCGTTCGGCTGTTCTACTAAAATACCGTGGAGCGCCTCGTGTGATTGCAAAAGGAAGGCGAGGAAATTACCGTCTCCGCCGCCAACGTCAACAATAGTTCCTGTGAAAGAAAAGTTGTATGCCCGCAAGACAGCAGCTTGTACACGCGCAGTCACACTCCCCAGCCCTTGGTCTACGAAAGAGTCGTCTTTGCTGAAGCGAGGGGACACTGAACGAAACTGAGAAGAGCCCCTGTCCTTTTGTGATGGTCTCTTTCTTATGCTACGGAAGAGAGCGCCCCATGCGCGCCCTTGGGTCTTCCCGAGTTTGGCAAGAACGAGAGGGCGCAGGGAATCCGGGATATCTCCACGGAGTTTCTGAGACACTGGCGTTAAAGTAAAAGAAGCTATGGTTTCTTCGGCAAACACGCCCGCGCTCACGAGCGTGCGCAGCAATTGATAAAGCGATGGCGCATGCGTGCCTGTAGCAACGGCTAACTCGTCGATTCGCTGGGCTCCTGCACCCAACAAATCAGCAATGCCCAAATCCGCCGCTATGTACAATGCACCCACTACCCAGAAATCGCTGGTGAGTTGCTGCAGGTTTCCAGAACTGTCATCCCTTAATTCTGATGGCCATTGAAACGTTGACTCTGGCAATGTGTTGAGTAAGGTTTCAAGACTTGATGACGAGGTGAACTTCATGAGAGCGTCCCCCTTCTCCCGACTGCAATTTTTGTCAGCCCGCCCCATAAAATAATAAAAAAGGGTCAGCAGACAAGAGAAAGGAGAGAAGGGTTTGGTCAATTTTCGGTCAAATTTTTTTCAGGGCGGTTTCTTTCAACAGAGTAAGGTGATATACTTTTCACCTTCTCTCTTCTGTATTTGTATTTATACATATTAAAAGTGTCAATTCTATTTTTTCTCTCCAAAAATAGAATTTTATTGTTTACCACGTCAATCGTAAGAATGTTTCCCTTCGATTTTTGCCCACGGAACTCCCAACGCACGGGATTTCCTTCCGCGCGCCTTTTTGCCAGAATGTCGTGGCCTCGGTTCCTCAAGAAAGGTGAGCGCAATGCCGCATATCATCGGCACAGCTGGACATATCGATCACGGCAAAACCTCACTTATTAAAGCACTCACCGGCCAGGAAACTGACCGGTTAAAGGAGGAACAGGAACGCGGGATCTCCATCGATCTCGGCTTTGCCTATTTGGATCTGCCTCATGGGGATCGAGCTGGAATCGTGGATGTTCCTGGTCACGAGCGGTTTATCCGTAACATGCTTGCTGGCGCGCATGGCGTCGATCTCGTCCTTTTTACCGTCGCCGCTGACGACGGTGTCATGCCGCAAAGCGAAGAACATCTTGATTTCCTCCACCTTTTGGGCCTTAAGAAGGGTATCTTTGTCATCACCAAAGCGGATATCGTTGACCCAGCCCGTATTGCCGAGGTGCAAGAAGAGATTGAAATCCTTACGCTCGACACCACCCTGGAAGGCGCGCCGATCATTCCAGTCTCTTCGGTAACAGGCCTGGGGCTTGATCGGCTTCGTCAAGAGATCATTACTCAATTGACTTCGTATGAACGTCCCCCATTACCAGGCTATTTCCGCCTACCGATAGATAGAGCTTTTGTCATGAAGGGGCATGGAGTCGTCGTCACAGGAACAGCGGTCGCCGGAACCGTGCACGAAGGGGATACAGTTCGGCTCTTACCCGGTGGAGACGAAACACGGGTGCGCAGCATTCAGGTTCACGGTCAATCCGTGCCTTCGG
>CAZUFQ010000533.1:3062-5363 GCA_964618735.1 uncultured Enterobacteriaceae bacterium | reverse complement strand
TATCCTGCGTAGTCCTGGTCTCCCGGAACAGTATCGACACCCGGAGAATTGGCCCGCGCCGATGCGTGCGGAATGGGGGAATGATGAAGGCGCCACGACAGCACGTGGGCATCGCGCAGACCTGCTGACGTGGTTTAGGAAAGCAAGACAGGTGCTAGACGATTTCGCTCCTGATTTCATCGTCATCTGGGGCGACGACCAGTATGAAAATTTTAAGGAAGATATCATTCCAGCTTTCTGTGTCATGGCTTACGACGATATCCCAGCGCGCCCGCCATGGACGGAATCCTTTGGCCGCATGCTTGGTCCTAACGTCTGGGGAGAACCGGATGACAAGACTTTTCCCTTATCGGGACACCGTAGCGGGGCCAAGCACCTCGCCAGCGGGTTGTTGGCGGAAGGGTTTGATATCGCCTACTCTTACAAACCGTTGCATCACCCGCTGGGGCACGCCTTTCTCAACGCCGTGTTGTTTCTGGATTATGACCGTAAAGGGTTCACTTATCCTCTGGTGCCCTGTCAGATCAATTCTTATGGTCGCCGCGTCGTCGTACAACGCGCCGGGCTGCCGAATTTGAGTAATCTACCGACAGAAGAAACCTTCGATCCGCCGTCGCCAACTCCACGACGGTGTTTCGACTTAGGAGCAGCCGCGGCTCGGGTGTTGGCGCGCAGCCCGTGGCGAGTCGCGCTGATCGCATCGTCGGGCTGGTCGCACGCGTTCCTGACGGCTAAGACGCACTGGCTTTACCCGGACACCGAATCTGATCGCGCGTTGTACAAGGCGTTGCGAACGGGCGACTATGAAACGTGGAGAAATTATCCGCTGGCGACAATCGAGGACAGCGGTCAGCAAGAGGTGCTGAATTGGTGCTGCTTGGTTGGCGCCATGGCTGAGTTGGGGCGCAAACCGGCGGAGAGCACGTTGATCGAGACCTGGGTGATGAATTCGAACAAGTGCTTCGCCTTTTTCAAGCCGTAACAGGAGGCCGCTATGGCGCGAGAGTATCGGCTCATTTCCAGTGATGGACACCTCGAAGTGCCGCCTGAACGTTGGACGCCGCGAGTACCGAAACGATATCAAGATCGCGCGCCGCGCACCGTTCGTCTTCCTGACGGTGGAGACGGGTTGCTGATTGAAGGGTTGCCGATTCAAGCCGCCAATTTCCTCGATATGCGCGCAGGCCGTCCTGTCGGGCAGTGGCAACCGCTGGGCCTGCGCGTCGAGGATGCGGCAGGCACTGGAGCCCCGGAACAACGAGTGGGAGAGCAGGAGGTGGACGGTCTCGACGCCGAAGTTCTCTTCCCGGCAATGTTGGCTGGTCCTGTCGTGTGGCGCAACATCAGCCACGACGAAGTCTACAAAGCCGTTATTCGCGCTTACAATGACTGGTTAGCGGAGGAGTACTGTGCGGTTGCTCCAGATCGACTGCTGGGAATGGGCGTGATTCCACAGACGAACATTGGAGATGCTGTGGACGA
The DNA here is from genome assembly GCA_964618735.1 of uncultured Enterobacteriaceae bacterium. Classification (GTDB taxonomy): domain Bacteria; phylum Desulfobacterota; class Binatia; order Bin18; family Bin18; genus SYOC01. The sequence goes on along the minus strand of CAZUFQ010000533.1, from coordinate 3,881 downwards.
GTTAGAGCACTGCGCGATGCAGGGCCTCAAGGGGGTGCTGCTCGGAAACTTTCCCAGCGGCAAAGACTACCCGACTCCTGAAGACGACAAGTTCTGGGCGGCGGCGCTTGCCACACAAATGGCGGTGACCGTCCATGTTAAATTCAATCCCCTGGCCGGCCTCATTGCCCCACAGCCCAGTCGCTTGTTTGTCTACCCTAAAGAAGATCCTGTCCTGATGCGTAAGCTCCGACGGGGATTGTTGGAATGGATCACTTTCTTCGGCCTACCTCCGGCAGTGAGCATCGGTCAACTCGTCCTTGCCGGAGTGTTTGATCGATTTCCACCGCTCAAGATTTTCTTTGCAGAGACGCGCCTCGGTTGGGTGCCCTTTTGGTTGGAGGCCGCCGATCTGTGGTATCAACGACACCTTGGCTGGGCCCAAGAGTACCTGGGGTTCAAGCCGCTTGCTCACCTGCCCAGCGAATGTGTCAGGAATCACATCTATTTTAGTGTGCAATACGAACGAGTAGCGGTTGAACTGCGTCACCACCTTGGGGTCGAGAGGATTATGTTCGCTACCGACTTTCCTCACATCGAGTGCGAGTGGCCGAACAGCAGATCGGTGATTGAACAAATCTATGCGGATATTCCGCCACAAGAGCGTGACCAAATCTGGGCGCGGAATGCGGTTGAGTTCTTTCGGTTGTTTTAAGAACTTGAGACAATATCCTTGAAGATCGAAGAACCTGTCATTGCAAGCGGAGCGAATGAATCTTTGTATGAAAAAGAGCTTGCTTCGTCGCTGAAGCTCTGCTCAGAAACAAACCTCTCATTTGG
>CAZUFQ010000533.1:0-3052 GCA_964618735.1 uncultured Enterobacteriaceae bacterium | reverse complement strand
GTTCCAATTGAAGACATTTGCCTCATATGCTCCTGGGCGATCCCCTCGCCCCTTGGGGGAGAGGGCTAGGGTGAGGGGTGTTAAATGGTCATTCCCCTCATCCTGACCTTCTCCCCGCAAGGGAGAAGGGACCCACCAGTGCAGCTTCAGTATTGATAGCTCTTTAAGTTCCAATCTATGGACAGCGCCGTGCCCCTACTACGCCTGACGATTCTGCCGCAGCTGCGTCGTTTGCGCCCAGTCGATACTGACGCTCTGCGGATCGATCACCACGCCGTATTGTTCGCGAGCGCCGGGGATGGTCACCTTCTCTCCTTTAACATCCGCCAACACCATCTCTGGCGCCCGCAGCCATGGATTGCCGTGCCCGCCAGAGCCGCTGATGACATGGTAGATCGTATCCCCAGGCTGTACGTCGAGATGCATGTGGGTTTGACGCGGAAGCGCCTTGTCGTCCCGTCCTGGGTTTAAGATGTTGTCTGACAATCCCCCCGGTTGTCCGCCAGCTAATCCTTCCGAATAGTTCAAGCGGCAGGTGCGCACCATCGCGTGCCCCGGCTGTAAGAACCGCCACTGCCGCACCACGGAAAGTGAGCCCCGATATTGACCAGGTCCGCCACTGTCCGGTAGATAACCAAAACGATCGACCACCAGCGGATATTCTCGCTCCAATATTTCCGCTGGCACCGCGCCATACGAGCCGAAGCCCATCGGCGCTACACCGTCAATACCGTCTTTTCGGGGTCGGCCCCCCCAACCGCCAAAGACCAGGTCCATCACCGCAAAGTGCCGCCCTTCCTCTGTCTGTCCGGTAAAGTGCAAAACATCTCCGGCTTCTCCGGCAATCGGTACTCTCTCCGGCAGCGCTTTGGCCAACGTACGAAACACCACGTCGAACAGGCGAATCACTACCGGCCCCCGCCCACCAACCGCTGCTGGAAACTTTGGGTTCAGCAGACACCCATGTGGCGCAATCACTTGAATGGGACGCACGAAGCCATTATTGACAGGAACATCCGGACTCGTGATCACCTTGAGCGCGCCATACACCATCGCCTTGGTCAGGCTGATTGGGTTGTTCAGCGCGCTCTTCTGCTGTGGCGCGGTGCCGGTAAAATCGGCGATCAAGGAATCTCCCTGCACTTTGATCGCTAGCCGCAGCGGGAGGGCCGCTTCGTTGCCGAAGCCATCATCCTCGAAGACATCTTCGTGTACATACTCTCCGTCTGGAATCGCACGAATCGCTGTTCGCACTTCGCGTTCCGCGAAGTCAATCATGTAGTCGCAGCACGCCGCAAAGGTTTCTACGCCATATTTGTCGAGCAGCGCCCCAAGCTCCTGCCCGCCACGCCAACAGCCTGCTACCTTTGCTTCGAGATCGCCGACCCATTCTTCCGGCGCACGGACATTAGCGAGCACGGTTTCTAACAAATCGTCATTGCGCTTGCCTTCCTGGTAAATTTTGACAATCGGTAATCGGAGCCCTTCTTCGAAACTCTCACTACATTGACTGCTGAAGCCGCCCGGAAAACGACCACCCACGTCGGTATGATGCGAATAGGATAGATTGAACGCCACGAGCTTCTCTTTCCAAAACACTGGGACCACGACGGCGGTGTCGGGCATGTGTCCCATACCCGCGTAGGGATCATTCACGACAATGACGTCTCCAGGTTTGAACGTGCTCCCCCATTTCTTCAGCACGTACGGCATGAGTTCAATAAAGTTGCCGATTTGAAAAGGCGCAGCGTAGCCAGGACCCAGCAAACGTCCCTGACCATCGCTAATGGCCGCAGCAAAATCGCCAATCCGCACCATTGCTGAGCGACCAGTCTTACACACCGCGATCGCCATTTCCTCGGCAATGGCCGCTAGCTCGTTTTTCATGACTTCGACGAGAATGGGATCAAATGCGCGCTCCATAAGCTCTCCTTGTTCTGTTCGGCTGAATCACTTGCTAGTCAAGATGAGGTTTCCTAGTCCATCACGCTGAATTTGCCACTCGGGCGGAACCACAACCGTAGTGTCCGGCTCCTCCACGATCAGCGGTCCATTGATCAGCTTGTCAATGTCTCCTCGCTTGCGGATTGGTGTTGTCAATAATCCATGTCGTGGACCAAAATACGCCTGACGCGTTGACGCCGAAGAGCCGCCATGCCCATTCTGCGCATGCGCGTCTGTCAAGTCGGCAAAGCGTAGACGTGTTGCAGTAGCCGTCGCCCGCAAACGCAGGCTCACCAACTCAATAGGGTCCTCCCGGCTATAACCAAACTCGCGGTGATGCGCTTCGGTGAACAAGCGCGTGAGAGCCGAGCGCAGATCAGCGTCGGAAGCGTCCGTCGGGAACGGCAAAGTCAGTTCAGAAATCTGATAGCCGTATTTGAGATCCACCCACCGTTCGAACTGCACCGCCGCCTCGGGCACGCCTTCGAGCCGCATTTCCGCCCGCGCTCCCTCTTCCATCTCCTTGTAAAGCCGGAGGATCGCTGCCGGATCGACCTTGGGCAACGGCAGCACCGCGCTACGCAGGTAGTCATGCCGAAAATCAGCCAGCAACAAGCCTAAGGCGCTGAACAACCCAGGGTACATCGGCACATAGACCTGTTTCATCCCCAGACTTCCCGCCAGTTCGGCGGCGTGGATCGGTCCGGCCCCGCCAAAGGCAATGAGCGCGAATTCGCGCGGGTCACGTCCGCGCTCGGTGGAAACGGCGCGCAGCGCCCGCATCATTGTGGCGTTAGCCACTTGCGTGATGCCGTATGCGGCTTGGAGCGGATCGAGTCGCAGAGGTGCGGCGAGCTTCTCGTTAATGGCGTTCCAGGCTGCGTCGCGATTGATGCGCAGCGTCGAGGCGGCAATGCTATCCGGGTTCATGTAACCAAGCACTACATTCGCGTCAGTGACGGTCGGCTCCTGCCCGCCACGACCATAACAGACCGGTCCAGGCTCAGCCCCGGCGCTATGGGGTCCGACTCGCAGTGCGCCGCCGCTATCGATCCAGGCGATGCTGCCGCCCCCAGCTCCAACTTCAACAATGTCAAGTGAAGGCGCA
>CAZUFQ010000532.1:0-5378 GCA_964618735.1 uncultured Enterobacteriaceae bacterium | reverse complement strand
AGTACCGCCAGCGCGAGAAAGCGCAAGGTTCCGTCGGAAAGCGCGCGTGCAGGGTGCGATGTGAGGTCCCGATCTCGTACATGGAGGGTAAGTAGTTCACGTCGTTCATCGCGTTCGACCCAGAGCTCGCGCACCTCATCAATCAATTCCGCGAGACGATTAGCGACCTGGCCGTATACCCGCCTTGCAGCTTCGTCGTGCACTGATCCATTAGATTTCGGAGATTCTTGAGAGCGAGCCAAGCGATATAGTGTGGCAGGAAGATGAGAGCCGTCTACCCCTAAATGCGCTGGGGCACTGAACTCGTCCGGTTTGCGCAACGCAGACGGCTCAAGTTGCAATAAGCGCCAGGACTGCATTTCTCTGCGGGCCACGAGGACGGTAGGGCTTTCTGCTGCATTTGCTGCGGAAAGCACAGTGCGTGGAAGATTCGCTGCTGGTCGAGAAAGTGGACGTCCGCCACCTCCATCTTGGTGGAGCTTGATGACCCGGTTCTCTCCTGTCCCGTCTGTGGAAATAAAGTCGCTGCTTCGTCTTCCATGCACGGCGGATTTGCGCCACTTTTTGACGTTGTGAGGAAACAAGAGAATTTTGCTGGCGTCTCCTAGATTGATATGCACCAATTCTTCTTTGATGATCTCAAGCCCGCCGAACGAAAGCCGACTGTCATCTTTTCGGTACCTCAAGGTTAGGGAGTACCGAAGAAAAGTGATGCTTGCTTCCGCCTTTTGTCCTAAGTCATCTAGGGCTTCTCGGGGCACAATCATTTCTGCTGTAAAAGACATTTCCTCCGCATAGGCGTCCCCAACCCGATGAAAGAGGCTCCGTACATCAGCCGTGCGCCCTTCTTCGTCGCGAACCGACAATGCCGCATCGATGAGTGGCCGGTCAGCCAAGGCACTCAGGAAGCGAATCGCATCAAAGAGATTGGACTTGCCCACTCCATTGGGTCCAGCCACGCATGTGAACGGACCAAAGCGAACGTCAACATCAACAAGATTCTTAAAACCAGAAACTTTAAGACGGGTGATCATAGAGACCTTCCTTAGTTCACGGTCCTTCATGAGGAAGACTACAATGATGCAACATCTTACCCTCTCCATTTACACTGACGAAGGTGGTGAATCCAAGCGGTGCGCAGCCGTTACGCTTTTTTGATCGTCCCGGTCTTCTTCGTATCGTAGCCGTTAAGCGCTTCCACTGCCCGCTTGAAAGCATCAGAACGAATGACAGTGACCAGCTTTTGTCCCATATCGCTATGGAAAAAATCTTTGAGAAAGACCAGATCGTAGTCTTCGCGCTCGATCGGCACAAAATCAAGCCCCAACGCTTTGGCGGCGGATTTCACGCCGAGACCGGCGTCCGCTAGCCCACTGGCGACGGCGACGGCGACAGCCATATGCGTGACTTCTTCGCGTTCGTAGCCGCGGATGCGCTCGGGCGCAATCTTGAGTTTCTCTAGTTTGTAATCGAGCAAAATGCGTGTGCCGGCGCCGGGTTGGCGATTGATAAAGACAACATCTTTACGGGCGAGATCTTTGATGCCTTTGATCTTTTTGGGATTGCCTTGTGGCACGATGAGCCCTTGCTCGCGAATCACCAGGTTCATAACCACGACTTGCGAAAGGAGCTTCTGTTTTTTCAGATCGGGTAAGTTGTATTGACCCGTGGCTGGATCAAGCAAGTGCGTGCCGATGATATGCGCCTCTTGTCGTTTCAAGGCCACGAGCCCGCCGAGTGAGCCCACGTTGCTGGCGGAGATGCGCAACTCCGGATAGTGCGCACGCAATTGGTCATCAAGTACGCCTACGGTTAAGTCATTGCTACCAGTAAAGAGGATAGTGTTGGCGATCTCTTCGGCTGGGCGCAGCAGCTCAACTTCAACTTCTTGCCCCGCATTTAATCCTTCATCCGGCGGAGGAATGCGCAACACGCCGTCGGCCTTCACCATCGTAGTGATGACGCCGGCGCCGCGGTTGAGGGGATTTACGATGACGCGGTCTCTGACTCGGCCCAAGCTGACCCGGACAAATTCTTCCAGCCCCAAGCGTGATGGCACTTTGCGCGGTAGCACGGCCCTGACTTTCTGCGGCTCTTCCGCCGGACGGCCCAGGAAGTGGGCGATGAGCGGCCGTAAAACCTGTTGACAAATTACTCCCGCTGAAACCGGGTAGCCGGGAAGACCGATACCCGGCTTGCCGGCGATTACGGCGAGAATCGCCGGTTTGCCGGGCATGACATCGATACCGTGAACCAATACTTCACCGAGCGACTCTAGCGAACGCACGGTGAAGTCGTGCTCTCCGGCGGAAGAACCGGCGATGATGACAACAATGTCGTGGGTTTGCACGGCTTTTCTGAGAGCGGCGCTGATCTTAGGCAAGTCATCGATGACGCGCGGCAATCGCCGGGCCACGCCGCCCCATTCCTCAACAAACGCGGCGACGACGCGCGAATTAAACTCAATAATCCGTCCAGGCTGCGGCGGCTCGCCCGGTTCGATCAACTCAGAGCCGGTGGGAATAATGCCGACTCTTGGCTTGGCGACCACAGGAATCTGCACGTGACCGGCGGCGAGTAGGGCCCCAATGTCGTAGGGCCGGAGCTTGTGCCCGCGCGGCAGCAACGGCTCTGTGGCGACAATGTCTTCTCCGACCAGGCGCACATGCTGCCAAGGGGTGGCGGCGTCGCGGATTTCTACTTCGTGGTCGTTTTTCTTGAACACCCGCTCGATCATAACGACCGCATTCGCCCAGATGGGCAACGGATTGCCAGTGTCAACATATTGAAAAATTGCTTTGCCGTTCGTTTGTGGCGCGCCAGCGTTGGGACCTACTGCGGTCAGCGTGACTGCCGAGAATTCGCTAGCGCCGAAAGTATCTTCCGCGCGCACGGCAATCCCGTCCATGGCCGAGCCGTGATAATGCGGGGCTGAGAGCACGGCGAAGATTGGTTCAGCAGTGGTGCGATGGAGCGAGTCTTCAACGGCAACGGTCTGGACTTTGTGAGGAGGCGCAACCGCCGTGAGGAACATGGACAAGGCTTCGGGGAGCGATTTCTTTTTAAGATAGCGCCTACGTTCGGTCGGCTTGTGCTCGGCTTCGTGATGATGCAGCATACGTCTTTCGCTGTGAGAACAAAAAGCTGTAGGTTCTAGTGAGTCACCGCATTGATTTGATGGGTCCAAATTGTACTGGTAGAACCCCCTCACCCTAGCCCTCTCCCACGAGGGGAGAGGGGATTCGTTGAGACCTCTGTTTTGTCCTCTCTCCCTTGGCGGGAGAGAGGAAGAGAGAGGGGGAAGAGTGATACATCTATCAAATCTATTGCGCTGAACTACTGGCCTCAGGCTCGCTAAAATAATATCACTTCTACTTCTTCACTAGTTTCTTTGCCTTCCTCGTTATGGGGAATACAGATCATGCCATCCGCTTGGACAAGGCTGAACACCGCGCCGGATTTGCCTGGGAGCGGCACGGCGAGCTGGACGTCGTTACGATTCTCTAAAACGACGCGGACGTAGTCTTCCCGACCTGGCGCCGAGGCGACATTTTGTGACAAGCGCGCCCTCGTCGTGCGCAACGGGGCAAAGGCGCTCGCCGCCGCTTCGCCGCTCATCATGCGAATCAATGGTGCTCCGAAAAGGGAAAAGACCACCAGCGCCGACACCGGGTGTCCAGGCAAGCCCATCACCGGCTTGCCTGTGGCTTTGGCAAAAATCGTTGGTTTTCCCGGCGCGATGGAAATGCCGTGGAAAAATACTTCTGCACGCGGAAACGAACAAATAACGTCCACGGTCATATCTTTCACACCGACTGAACTACCGCCGGAGATCATCACCACGTCTGCTTGCTTGAGGGCCGCAGCCATAGCTTTTTCAAAGGCGGCTCGATCGTCTTTCACGACGCCAAGATCAATGGTCTCGCCGCCCGCTTCGGCGATCATGGCGCGCAGAGAATACTGATTGACGTTACGGACTTGTCCCGGCTTTGGCGTTTGTTCCGGAGAAACGATTTCGTCGCCGGTGGAGATAAGCGCGACCACCGGGCGGCTATAGACTGGAACCTTGGTGATGCCGACGCCCGTGAGGGCGCCGAGATCCTGTGCGCGCAAACGGCGGCCCGCCGCAAAAATCGGCGCGCCTTTTTTGACGTCTTCTCCAACGCGGAGAATGTTTTCCCAGGGAGAGACGCTGCGCTGAATTTCCACTGTACCGTCGCCCATCTCTTCCGTGTATTCGACCATGACCATCGAATCGGCGCCCGACGGCAACATGCCGCCGGTGGCGATGCGCATGGTTTCCCCTTTTTTTAAGGATCGCTTGACCTCTTTGCCCATATCTACTGCACCAACGAGTTTGAGATACATCGGCAAACTTGCAGAGGCGCCAAAAGTGTCGGCGGCGCGCACGGCATACCCATCCATATTGGTGCGGTTGAAATGGGGCAGATCGACTGGTGCGGTGAGCGCTTTCGCCAGCACTCGGCCAAAGGCGTCCACGACCAGAGTGGTTTCCGGTTTAGTTCTGGGCGCGAAGTCCGCGAGTTGCGCGCGCGCCTCCGCCGAGGTCACCACCCGAAACAAGGCTTTGACCGGAGCGACTGCTAGAGCCGTCGATGCACGAGGCACGGCAACTCCCTCCGCACTTTCTCAAGATAGTCGCGGTCGATTTCCGCGGTAATCAGGCACTCTTTGTCCGCCGCCCGCGCAATGACTTTTCCCCACGGGTCAATGATCATCGAGTTACCGTAGTCGGCGAACCCGTGGACGTTCTTGCCGATTTGATTGGGGGCAATGACATACGCCTGGTTCTCGATCGCGCGTGCACGGAGAAGCGGCTCCCAATGCGCCGCGCCGGTCGGGAACGTGAAGGCGGATGGAACAAAAATCACCTCTGCGCCTTGCTGCGCCAGTTGACGGTACAATTCTGGAAAGCGAAGGTCATAGCAGACCGAGAGGCCAAACGTCCCCAGCGGCGTATCGCTGGCGACGACTTCTCGTCCCGGCTTTTTCGTGTCCGATTCTTTCACCCGCACTTGTCCCGAAATATCTACGTCAAACAGATGAATCTTCCGGTAATGCGCGAGAATCTCACCATCAGGACTGAGCAAGAGGCTGGTGTTATAAGCGCGATTTTCATCGCTCTTCTCTAAGAAAGAGCCCGCAAGCAGATAGATGCCGTGGCGACGAGCGAGTTCCCGTAGACGCTCAGACGTCGGTCCTGGAATGGCTTCAATCTGAGCAGGTTCTTCCACCCGTGGTCCACGCCATTCAAACACTTCGGGAAGCACAATGACGGCCGCGCCCCGTTCGGCCGCAAGGCCCACGAAGGATTCTGCTTTTGCCAAGTTTTCTTCTTTTGAAGACGAGGCGGTCAT
>CAZUFQ010000531.1:0-5383 GCA_964618735.1 uncultured Enterobacteriaceae bacterium | reverse complement strand
AGATTTACTTGCGTTTCGTCTCGCATTCTCTACAATCACTGCACCCGATGAGCAAACCGCAAGTTTGAAAGGGTCCGTTTATGAAATTTGGTCTTTTTTATCAGTTGCCCTGCTCGCCCGACCAGAACGAAATCACCCGCTACCATGAGACGATGGAGCAAATCGTCTATGCTGACGAACTGGGTTTCGATTCCGCCTGGCTGGCTGAGTTGCACTTCAACCGCCCGTTTTCTATCATGCCGTCGCCGCTTATTCTGACGACCGCACTGGCCCAACGTACGAAACGCATCCGTCTGGGGACCGCAGTCACGTTGTTGCCTCTGCAACATCCGCTGCGCATTGCCGAAGATGCGGCGACTGTAGATATTCTCAGCCAAGGGCGGTTGGACTTGGGTGTGGGGCGCGGCACTATCGCTATCCACTTCCAAGGGTATCAGGTGTCTCGTGATGAGAGTCGTGAGCGCTTTGAAGAAGCTCTTGACATTATTGAACGGGCGTGGACGCAGGAGAGTTTCTCCTTTACCGGGAAATATTTTCAGATTCCCGAGACGGCGGTCGTACCCAAGCCGTTCCAGAAACCCTATCCACCGTTGCGTATCGCCGCAAATAGTCCCGAGACGGCGGCGTTTGCCGGGGAACGGGGCTACTCGGTTTTTGTCGCGTCTCCTATTAATCCTTTTCCGAAGCTGCCCGAACATATCGATATTTATCGTCAAACCTTTCAACAAGCCGGTCACCAGAGCAGAACGCCGAATGTCGCGGTATTGTTTCCATTGTATATAGCAGACAGTGAAGAGGCTATTCGTCAAGAAGTCGAATCCAGCTTCATGCACTATTTTCGCACGGTGAGCCATCAAGCACGGCTGGGGCAGCGGGATCAGTCCACATCGTACGCGTATTTGAAAGAAGTGCGGAAACGGATGGACTCGATTACATGGGAGGCGGTTGATGCGACGATGGCGTTGTATGGGCCGCCTGAAGTCTGCGTACGCAAGATTCACGCAGCTTACGAGCGCTGCAAAATGGATCAACTGATCTGCTGGTTTAATCCCGGCGGATTAGTGCCGCATCGGCAAGTGCTGACCAGTATGCGTCGCTTCGCTGAAGAGGTGATTCCGCTAGTGCGCAGTCTATAATGATGAATAAGGAATGATGAATGAGGGAATAGGGGTGCGGAGAGGGGTCGTGTTCTCTTCTCCCTTGAGGGAAGAGAACACAGGAGAGGGTGAGTGCTGCAGGTATCTCCTCACCCTAGCCCTTTCCCCCAAGGGGCGAGGGAACCGGCAGCCGAGAAGGCTCACATTTGTGTCCCTCCGCCTCTTGCCGTAGCGTTGCTACAGTTCGTTGTTATTTCCTAGTCTGTGGATGTTAGCGCATCGTCGATCGCTTCCTGGAAGGCGCTGAATGGCTGAGCGCCGGAGAGGAAGCGGCCATTGATGAGAAAAGCTGGCGTGCCGCTCACGCCAATTTTTGTTCCGTCCGCCATATCTTTATTAATTGCCGCTGCATATTTCCCGCTATCCAGACAGGTGTTGAATTTCTCGGTGTCGAACTGTAAGTCCGCCGCAAACTTCTTTAAATTGTCCTGCGTGAGAGCGGTCCCGTTGGCGAAAAGCTTGTCGTGGTATTCCCAGTACTTCTCTTGATCCTGTTCGAGGATGCAGCGAGCTGCTTCCGCCGCTTTCTCAGCGTTGTTGTGGATGCTGAGAGGAAAATCTTTGTACACAATTTTGACTTTGTCTTTGTAAGTGTCGCGCACTTTGACAAGATCAGGTTGTACTTTCGCGCAATATGGACATTGGAAGTCCGAGAATTCAACAATCGTAACTGGCGCGTTTGCCGCGCCGCGCACTGGCGCTCCGTCGATGGAAACATTCAGCACCGGAGGTTTCAAGAACATTTTTACTGTTGCCCCTTTTTTCAACTCTTGAATAAATGCTTGTTGCCGTTGTTGTTGCTTGTTGGCTTGCAATTGCTGAACGATTTGCGGTTTAACATCTTCCAGCTTCTTGTCGCCGAGCCGCGCCTTATTGGCGTCGAAAATCTGCTGCACTTCTTCATCGGTGACGGCTGGGGTTTTGTCTGTCACTTCTTGTTTAAGCAGGTCTTCGCGTGTGATGCTGCGCTTTTGCGCTTCTTGGTTAATGAGGTACTCTGCGACCGCCGAGTCCACCGCTTGTTTCTTGGTCGCATAAATCTGATTGTTGATGCGCACCATCTGGCCGGCGATATCGTTCGAGATGTCTTTTTCGGTGACGGTGTGATCCCCAACCTTGGCCAGCACCTCGTTGCTCTCCTCTGCGAGCGCCAAGCCTGAGAGGGAAAGGCCTAAGGTAACAGCGAGCGCTGCATGCGCCGCCCTGCGATAGAATGTTGGTGTATTCATCTCATCTCCTCAAGGGTGTATTCATTAACGTTTCTGATTATAGCTGCAAATGGGAAAACAAGAGAACCTCTGTCAAGAATGCGGCGTTGTTTAGCTGACTCGTCCCGCATAATTCTCTTCGATTGCTTTCACCGTTCTGTAGGCGAACTCGGTAAACGGTACGGGCACTCCGAGCCGTTGTCCTTCTTTCATGACATAACCAACTGTTTCTTCAATCTCCGTCTGTTTGCCGGCCAGTACGTCTTGCAGCATCGAAGGGAGAATGTGTGTGTGGCCGCTACGAGTGACCTGGGCGCCTACAGTGTTAATCATTTGCACGGCGTCGTCAAATGGCGCATCCCGCCAAAGCTCTATGTTGAAGAGGCTCCACGCCGGGTGTCGAGAGAGCGCAACGCCGCGCGCTTTCGCCACCGCTGCGACTTCGCGAAACATATGCACCGAAATGCGAGCCAAGTGCGGACTCGACCAGATGAGATGTACGGGGAGGCGAGTAATGGCCGAGAGCGGCGCAAAGGGATTCTGAAACGCTTGCTTTGTCCATTCGACCGACTCGATGTCATCCGCTGCCGCGCCTTTGAGGCCGGATTTCATGAAGAGGTCGACAATCTGATTCACTCGCTCAGACGGGCGTTTGTTAGGTTCGCCAAAAAAGGTAACGCCGTCCAGAGTGTACTCGACTTCACCGTCTTTAAGGATAGAAGCGCCGATCATTGTGGTAGCGCCGACAACTTTATCGTGGCCAAAGACTGCTGCAATTTGTTCATTTTTGACCACGCCATTCTGGAGCGACGCCACGCCTCCCACTTGCAGGTGCGCCACGCCGGCAAGGGCGCGCGTCATATCTTTCGTTTTGACTGTGACAATAAGCATGTCAGCGGTCTGTAACTCTTTTGCGTCGGCGAAGGCTGGCGCGCGAATGCGAAAGTCTTCTAACCCAACGATGTGCAACCCGTCTTGCTGCACTTTGGCGGCATGACCTGGTCGAGCGATCATGATGGCGTCATAGCCTGCTCTAGCCAGATACCCCGCGACAACGGAGCCAACGCCTCCTGCTCCAAGGACGACAACACGCATAGTCCCTCCTCATAGTTCAGCCGATGGATTATTTCGTGTTGAGGCTGGTATTGTCAATCAAGTATAAAGTGGAAGCCTGAACAGGCCGATAGGATCAAAAATAATACTAAGTCCTCTTTGAAAGTAGCGTTTTGGACTGCAGACAAGGCGCTTAAGCGCCTTGTCCACGCCTGGGAAAAGAGACGCTCTTTCAGGAAGTAGTATAAGGAGACGCCATGCGCTTACGCTATGCTCTGTTCCTTGCGGTAGCTCTGTGGGGAGGAACTATCTCCTCCTTAGATGCGGCGATGTCCTCATCAGTCCGCAGTCTTGCCGGGGTAACGGCCCTACGCGTCGTCGTGGAAGATTTTAACGCCGCCACGCAAAAAATAGGATTGCAAAAGGAGCCCTTACAAACAGATGCTGAAGCTTATTTAACGCAGCACGGAGTGAAAGTCGTGCGCGGCGTGAATGGATTTCCGGTGGTCTATATTCGCTTGAGTTCAGTCATAAGCGGCGGACAGGCGCATGCGCCGATCAGTTTTTATCTCACTATGCAGGTGAAACAGTTCGCCCGTCTCGCCGCTGTCCCGGGAGCACGCCCGGTCGCGGACACCTCAGGGGAGCCGCCATTGCTGGTGTCAACCTGGGAGGATGGAACGATGGCCATGATCGACCGCGCCGAACTTAGATTCTATGTAAACCAAATTCTCGCGAATCTGCTCGGGGAACTCGTGCAGGATTATCAAGAGGCGAATGGGAAGAGTGGAGAATAGGAGGAGATTGGGGCGTATTGCTCAACCTCAATTTTTCCCTTTTGTCTTTTGCCTTCTGCCTCTTGTCCTTTGCCCTGTCTGGACACGAGATGCTAGACCCTGGACGCTAGACTGAGCGAGTGTCAGCTCGCCTTTGAGTCGATAGGTCTCCGCCTCGTAGAAGCGCTCTCCGGTCGTGGTCACCTCAGCTAATGCCTCGTCCAGCAACTGCAAAGCGTGGGGCAGATCGCCGGTCTTTCCCACCGCTTCGGCCAGCAACGTCAGAAAGTGCGGCCGGTGGACCGATGAGGTCCGTTCCTGCATCGAGGCCAGACCAATCCGCATCTGCTGGATGCCGTCCTGTATTTCCCCCAGGGCGCTTTGACTCCAGCCTAGCAAAACGGTCCCAAAGGCCATCGTCAACAGAAACCCGTGCAGGGTTGCCAGTGTCACGCCTGCCTCAGCCTGCATCGCCATCGCTCGCTCGTGGCGTAAGCACTGATAGCCCATTGCGGCATGGAAGTGCATAAACACGCGAGTAAAAGGATGCGCCAACTCTTGCTCAAGGTTGAGCGTTTGCTCGATCTGGCGTCTCGCCTGGTCTGGATAGCCTCGCAACCATAGAGCGATAGCTCCAAACAACAAACACCCGACCAGGGGATTGAACCCATACTCCATGACATAGAGCTGATGCTGCATAGGGGTATAACAGGCAATTCCGTGCTCTGTATGAGCCTGAACTTCTGCAAGTCTTCCTGGGTAAAACGCGTTCAGCCCTAAGGCATAGTGAGCGCCGAGAAGGAAGGAGGCATCTTGCTGTTGCGTGGCCAAGGCCAGACACGCCTCCCCATACTCCCGCGCTCGTTGATACTCACCACGGGTGTTATAGACACGAAAGAGACCTAAGAGGGTAAAAAACAATCGCTGTGTGTCCCCTGCCCGCTCACAGAGGGTCTTCGCCCGCAGATAGGCCTCCTCGACCTCCACCGAGGTGTGCCCCTTGATCGCCATCAGCGCTGGCACCAGCATCGTTTGCAGTGTGAGTTGTCGCGCGAAACGCGCCGCGCTCGGCGGCAGCGTCTCGACCAATTCGAGCCCTTTGCTGATCTGCAACGCCGCTTCCTGATGGGCATTGGTAAGCGACAAATCAGCGGCGTTATTGACGGAGCCGATCAAGATCCGAGCGGAG
>CAZUFQ010000530.1:0-5391 GCA_964618735.1 uncultured Enterobacteriaceae bacterium | reverse complement strand
ACAAGCCTCTCACGTCCATTTTGCCCATGAATGCAAACCTTCCGATCTTTCTCGGCGTCACCAATTAGGCCTCTGTCAAGCTTTGCGCCGAGCTGTGCGATGGCTGGTTGCCGCTGGGCCTCGTCCCGGGCTCATTGCCGCGCTTCCGTCCTTGGCTTGAAGCGGGATTTCGCCGGAGCGGCGGCGCGAAGTCGCTCAAGGATTTCGAGATCTTTTCGGTAGTGCGTGTCATAGTAGATCGAGATGTACGCGCCGCGTTCGACCGCATGAAGCCTGACATCGCTCTATATGTGGGTGGGATGGGAGCGCGCGACAAGAATTTCCACAAAGACCTCATGATTGAGCAGGGATTCCCCGAGGCGGCTGAGCGCATCCAGGAACTGTACCTCGCGGGACGGAAAGCAGAGGCCACCGCCGCCGTTCCCGATGAATTGATCGATCTGCGCGCGTTGGTGGGACCGCCCGAAAGGATTCGCGCCCGCTATCGCGCATGGGAGGATTCAGGAAACACCGGCCTTATCCTCCAGACGAACCAAGACGAGGCAATCGAATTGATAGCGGAGGCGGCGGGCCTCGACCCAGCATCGAGGTCTTCTCGGTGAGGCAGTCGTGCGTAATGAGGAAACGTTGAGTCCGTATAGCGATTAGATTTTTCGCCTCATGCTTTTGAGTCTAGTCGCAGGCATCCTTTTGAGTCTTTGATTGCGGGGATCGACTTCTATGCCGACGGACTCTAGAGCCGTCACACCCAATAGCAGCTCAGTGTCCGAGTCGCCAAATATAATTGTTCCTCCGACAATTTCCCCCATGAACTCGATATCGCCAGTTGTGATATCCATTTTGACTTCACTGCCGTCAGCCAGCTCGTAGACGCGTTGCGCTTTTGGCTTGAGCCCAATCGCTTCAAGATGCTGCCTGGGTACAAGAGAATCGATAGCTCCTGTGTCGACCAGAAAAAGTCCTTCCCAGGCTCTCGTCGGATCTGCAGGATTTCTGATGGTGACCGTAACTTGTGTGACTCCCATAAGGGTTCTCGTTGAATCGTAGGGCTTGGAAAGCCCTCCCAAGCCCTGTCGATTTCAAGCCCTATCCATGTTGTAGAGCTGGTTCGCATTTTCGAAGACAATATTGCGTGTGACCTCTGCGGGGACCCCGGCAAAGTTTTCCTCAATAACTTTCAGTGAATGAGGAAACGTCGAGTCCGCGTGAGGAAAGTCTGAGGCCCACATGTAGTTGTGCTGGCCAAAGAACTGCCAGGTTCCTGGTCCGAGTGGATCATCCTGAAAAGTGCCCCACACATTGCGTCGCACGTATTCACTGGGCTTGAGCGGCAATTGCTTGGCGTTAGCAACCTTGGCGTGCACGTGATCGAGACGATGCACCCAGTTCGCCATCCAACCCACGTCGTTTTCCGCCGATACGACTTTCAAGGCGGGGAACCGCTCGAACACGCCGCCGTAGATGAGCCGTGTCAGACACTGTTCAACAACGTGAATGACATGGATCTGTAAATCAGCCGCGGTCGGCATCGCCGGGGTGAGCGGCATGCCGGATACTAACGGCTTGTGCAGGGAGATAGGCAGAGCAGCCTCAGCGCATACTCGCCACAGCGCATCGAAACGCTCATCGCTGTAGGGAATATCGGTGGCGTCTGATGCGAGCACCAGCACACCTTTCAAGCCCTTCTTTGCGCAGCGTTCAATCTCCGAGACATCGGGCAACGCCTTGAGCGTGTAAAGGCCAATGCCAACTAAGCGTTTGGGATCATGCGCGCAGAACTCGGCGAGCCAGTCGTTGTACACGCGCAAGCAGGCTTTCTGCAGCTCTATGTCTTTCATATCAAGCAGCACAATGCCAAGGCTCGAATACAGCACTTCAGCGACGACGCCATCGAGGTCTTGATCTTTCAGGCGTTCGACCGGGTCCCACCCGCTTGGTCGCGCCGCCTCGTAGCCACGCTTCATGTGTTCGCGTAGTTCATCACCGCTACGCCCTGCAGCGAACACACCCGCAACCGTAAGAGGATGGATGCCGGGCGCTACGAAAAGATAGGCCGCGCCGCTAGGCTTTTCGTTCTTGATGACGCGCGGCGCGTCGTCGCGATATTTGCGATCGAGCCGATTGACCCACAGGTCGCCAGGCTCCGTCATGTGCGAATCCGCTGAAATCACTTGTTGCACTGACATAGTGGTCTCCTTTAAACGTATTTACTTCGCATCGAACATCAGCACCGTACGGGCAACCTCGCCGGCCTTCATGGCGCGGAAGGCTTCGTTAACATCTTCAAGACGACCTCGTCGGGTAATCATCTCGTCGAGACGGAGAAGACCCCGTTGATAGAAGTCGACGTACTTCGGCATGTCGACCTTAAAGCGGTTTGAGCCCATGGTGCAGCCCTGGATGCGTTTTTCCCAAAGGAACATGCTACCCTCAAGTTCGAGCTTCTGACCGACGGGGATCATGCCGATCACCGTCGCTGTGCCACCTGGACGGATACACTCGAAGGCCTGCTCGGCGGCTTTCTTGAGACCAATGGCCTCGAAGGCGTACTCAACTCCTTTACCGGTGAGCTGACGGATCGCCCCGACCGGGTCTTCTTTCGAAGCGTCCACCGTATGCGTGGCCCCAAGTTCACGGGCCTGGGCAAGCTTCTGCTCAAAAACATCAACTGCGATGATCATACCGGCTCCCGCGATGCGAGCCCCTTGGATGACGGCCAGGCCGACGCCGCCGGCGCCGAACACGGCGACCGTCGCCCCTGGCTCGACTCGGGCGGTATTCAACACTGCCCCCACTCCAGTGGTGACTCCGCAGCCGATGAGAGCCGCGCGGTCGAGCGGCATATCCTCACGCACACGAACGAGAGCGTTTTCATGGACGAGCATCTGCTCCGCATAGGCCGAGAGACTGGCGAACTGATTGACCGGCGCGCCCTTCCAGCTAAGAACTGGCGGCTCCTGCGGGGAACGAGCGGGGCGTTCCTGACAGAGATGGGTGCGCCCAGTCAGACAGTAGGTGCAATGGCCGCAGAAAACCGACAAACAAGCAATCACATGATCGCCCGGCTTGAACTCTGCCACCTGTGGGCCAACCGCCTCGACCACTCCTGCAGCCTCATGACCGAGGATCGCGGGAGCGGGAAACGGGTAAAATCCATCGACGAAGTGCAGATCACTGTGGCACACGCCGCTTGCCACTGTGTGCACCCGCACTTCCCGTCCGATCGGTTCAGCGATGTCGACATCTTCAATCGTAAGCGGAGTCTGAGGTCCGTGAAACACAGCAGCTTTCATAAACAACTCCTTTTCCGGTTAGCAGTAGACGCTCACCAACAATACTTACCAACAGATTTACGACTTGAGTTGTCCGGGGCGTAGCACTTGCCCGGGCAACTCGCCGGTATGGTGCCGACCTTCGTACAACACTTGTCCATTGACGAGGGTGTACTGGATGCCTTCCGCTTGTGTCACCAAACGACGTCCTCCGCCTGGCAGGTCGTGGCGGATTTCGGGTCGCTCCGGCGAACTAATGGTGGTGAGATCAAAGATCGTGATGTCCGCCGCCATGCCGGGCCGCAGCACGCCACGGTCAGTAAGGCCGAAGAACTGCGCTGGCTCGGAGGTGATGCGTTTAATTGCATGCTCTAATGTGAGCGCTTGCTTATCGCGTACAAACGTTCCCAGCAAGTAGCTCGGATAGCCTGCGTTGCAGAGCATGTCGACGTGGGCGCCGCCATCGGAGATGCCAATCAGGGTGCGCGGGTCGCTGAATTTCTTCGCCACGCGTTCCTCGTTCATGTCGAGCAGCGGGATCATATAGTCGACCGCGAGGTTATCTTCAAGTGCAAGATCGAAAAAGGCGTCGAGCGGCGCCGCGTTACGATCACGAGCGATTTCCGCGATACTTTTCCATTCAGCGGCCTTGAGCGTTGGATTCGCAACCTCCTTGACCTTGGTGCGCTCCCAAATATCGTGAAACACCGTACGGCGTTCGAGCTCCGCCGCAAACGCGTGCCGAAACTCCCTGTCTGCGTACACCTTCTTTTGGGCCTCGACATCTTTGTCTGCAAACACCGGCTTCATAGAATTCATGCTGGCAAATATGAAAGGATTGCGCAGATTGAAATCGACGATGAGCGGGCGCACGGCCACCTGTGGGCGGCAGCCGCGTTCCAGCAGCGGCGCTACCTTCGCCAGCGTCTCGTTCCAAGCTTCGGGTGCATCGTCACGATCACGCAAATTGAGCCATGTTACTGGTCGTCCACTTTCCGAAGAAAGAAGATCAAGCAGCGCGTATTCTCTGTCTGACACCGTACTTGGCTGTCTCGTGAGCGCGATTTCGATCGTGCCACGGCCTAGTTCCCTGAGCACCCCAGCGTAGGCGCGCAGTTCATTCTGGCTGGCAAGACGGCAGGCGAGAGGTTGGGCCTTGTATCCAAGGTGCTGTGGCATCACCGTAAGCGAGAATCCTAACGCGCCCGCCGCAATTGACTCGCGCAGAAGAGCAGCGATCTGCGTAGTCTCCGGGGCCGTCGCTTCGCGCCCCATCGCATCATCCCCCATCACGAACTGACGGAAGGGCGACAACGCCGCGAGAAAGCCGACATTAATTCCGATCCCGCGCTTTGCGACGGCATCCATATATTGTGGAAAAGTTTCCCAGTCCCATGGGAGGCCTCGCGTCAGGACCTCGTAAGGAATCGCTTCGACATGAACGAGATTCCACGTGGCAATATCGCGCTCCGCAGGTTTGCATGGCGCCAAGCCGACGCCGCAATTGCCCAGGATTACACTTGTGACCCCATGCCAAGATGAACACGTGATAAGCGGGTCCCAACACACTTGCGCATCGTAGTGTGTATGAGGATCGATAAATCCCGGCGCGACGATAAGGTCGGACGCATCGATTACGCGTGTGGCGTTCCCGGAGATCGCGCCAATGTCGACGATCCGTCCTCCACGTACGGCGATGTCAGCGCGAAAAGCGCGGGCCCCGCTCCCATCAACGATCGTTCCGTTCTTGATTAATACATCGTGAGGCATTACAGTTCCCCCTCTTTGTCATACGGAACCCTACAATTGTGATTGAATCGTCTGGTACACCCAACTCTCCATCGCCAGCGTCCAAGACGGCTAGGCTTCCATCACTGTCCATTTTTGCTAGCGCCCATGAGGGACGAGGAATGGACGAGTCGAGGAGACCTCGAACATCTCGGCACTATGCCAAAACGAGGGTGGTGTCAACTTCACTAGTAATGGTTAAGCCGTTCATGCGTCCCTGCGATGGCAAGGAGGATCGGGCGTCGCAGGCGGTTCTTCTACCTATATCTTTTTTCGAAGGATCGATAACACGTTGGCAGAGAGGTGAATCAAGAAAACTCACAAGGAGTAG
>CAZUFQ010000529.1:0-5402 GCA_964618735.1 uncultured Enterobacteriaceae bacterium | reverse complement strand
CGGGCGGAAACTCGTTGTTCTTGTCCCTCAGTGTCTGCTGGATTTCGACCGCGCACTGCACGGCTTCCACCACACTGGCAAATTCGGCCAAGATGCTGTCTCCAGCCGAGCCGACTACTCTGCCGCGATGCTGCTGAATGAGCGGATCGGTGATGTGACGATAGGCCGTCAGCGTGTGCAACGTGCCCACCTCGTCCGCGCCCATGAGGCGGCTATAGCCCGCCACATCGGCATGCAGAATCGTGGTCAGCTTGCGTTCAATGCTAGATAGGGACATGTGAGGAACTCATAAAGCGAAAAGCGGGTATTGTCTACCTTTCGTTTATTTATCCCTGTTTATGTTTTGGCTCTTTGGAAAAGAACCACCAGGAGCCGAGAACGACCAACAGGGCGACGATAGCGGCTAGCAACATGAGTTCCATGGGTCAATCCTCTTGCGAAAGGAAAATGGCGATCACAATTAGAATAGCAGCAATCGCTAAGACGACAGTTCCTATAAAGTAGGTCCGGGAGGTGATCTCCCTCGCAAAGATTCCTTACGCTACTGTTCCAAGGAGAAGACCTACTCCGAGTTTTTCCGCAACATCCGCCATTCTCTTTCTTCTTCCTTTGTTCATCCGAAGAAGAGATTACATTGTCTGTTCTTCCAGGGCTACACTTTACCTCTTTACTCCCGTGCTTTTGCTAGTTGCGCCACCACATTGCGCACCAACCGCAACCCGATATCGTTCTCCAAAGTAAGAATCGACTCGGGATGAAACTGTACAGCAGCCAGAGGAAGACTTACATGTTCGATCGCCATGATGACGCCATCACTGCTTTCAGCCGTCACGCGCAACTCCGCCGGAAGTTTGTCTCTCACAGCGTACAGAGAGTGATAACGAGCCGCGGTAAACGCTTGCGGGAGCCCGTCGAAAATGCGACCGCCTAGCACGCGAATCCGCGCCGGCTTGCCATGCATAGGATAATCAAGAACATCGAGCGCCCCGCCAAGGTGCTCGACTATGCCCTGTAGTCCAAGACAGACGCCGAACACTGGCAACTGGCGGCCGAGCGCTGCGGCGAGCGTGCCGGACACGTTAAAGTCTTTAGGGGTCCCGGGGCCAGGGGAGAGCACGACAAGATCGGGTTGTAATCTATCTAGCTCATCTTCGGGGAATCCAGCACGCAGCGTAATCACTTCTGCGCCGGTCTGACGCAGATAGTTCGCTAAGGTATGGACGAATGAGTCTTGATGATCGACGAGAAGAATCCGTTTCCCTTGGCCGGGTTGCGTCGCTGTCGTTTTGGTTGCGATCGCCGCCCCGCGAGGTCGCCGAATCGCGTCAACAAATGCCGCAGCTTTCAAGCGGGTTTCCCGTTCCTCTTCGTCCGGATCGGAGTCGTACAGCAGCGTCGCGCCGACGCGCACCTGCGCCACGCCGTCTTTGATGCGGATCGTACGTAACGTGAGACCGGTGTTCATATTGCCGTCAAATCCGATCAAACCGATGGCGCCCCCGTACCACGCACGTGGTGATTTCTCGTGATCTTCAATGAACTGCATGGCCCAGACTTTCGGCGCGCCGGTAACCGTGACTGCCCAGGTGTGCGCCAAAAAGGCGTCTAACGCGTCAAACTCTTCACGCAGATGACCTTCGACATGGTCAACGGTATGAATCAGGCGAGAGTACATCTCGATCTGCCGACGACCGATCACGCGCACACTGCCTGGTTTACAGATGCGTGACTTATCATTGCGATCGACGTCGGTGCACATGGTGAGTTCCGACTCGTCTTTGGTTGAGTTGAGGAGTTGGAGAATTTGTGCAGCGTCGCTAATCGGGTCCGCGCCGCGCGCGATCGTGCCAGAGATCGGGCAGGTTTCTACACGGTCGCCATCCACGCGCACGTACATTTCTGGTGAGGCGCCAACGAGATATTCGGACTGACCCAAGTTGATGAGGAATCCGTATGGCGCCGGGTTACGCTCGCGTAAGCGGCGGAACAGTTCCGAAGGGGCAGCGGGGCACGGTTCGAAAAGGGTTTGTCCAGGCACCACTTCAAACAGGTCGCCGCGTTTGAACGCTTCTCGCGCAAGGCGTACGCCTGCGGCGTATTCGCCTGGTTCGTGATCGCAGGACCGCTCCACGTGCTCTGCGCCGACATACGACTGTGATGCGCCCTCGCGTGATAATCCTTCGGTCGAGCGGCCCTGCACCTCAAACTCATAGTGGTAACGGACCGCCTGTTCACGCTGATGGTCGATGACAGTGAGCTGATCAGGGATGTACAGCACTAAATCACGTTGATCCGCCGGTCGCTCCAGTCGTAAGCGCAGCGGCTCGAATTGTAAAGCGAGGTCATAACCGAACGCGCCATAGAAGCCGAGGTGCTGATCCTTATCACTAGCAAAGAGATCGATCACCGCACGCAGGACCGAGAAGATCGAAGGTTGTTTACTACGTTGCTCTTCGGGGAAACGTCCTTCTGGCGTAGCGATGAGACCAGAGAGTTCATCCTCCCCCGTTTCTGATTCGAGTACGGCTGGGAGGGTACGGACAACGTCGGCGATAGCGGGCAGCAACACGCGCCCGCGAGCGTTGAGCGCTGAGAATCGAAACTGACGACCACGTGACGCCAGGACAAGAGGAGGATTAGAAAACCCCATATCCCAACGGGTATAGCGACCCGGATACTCGTAACTTGACGCGAGCAGGACACCGCGTTGGCTATCGAGTGCGTCGATGACCGGCTCTATTGCTCCATCGATGGGAATACTCTCGATCCAGCGATGAACGAGAATGCCGCCATCCGAATGGTAGGTCTCAGAACTTGGGGAAAACGCGGCTTTGCTAACCATAACTGACTCCTCCAAATCGTTCTTTAAGAGCCAGGCCCCGCAAAGCAGCAGGGCCGCAACCTCGGATTTGAGATGGCGGCCCTAAAAATGCCAGAGCCGCCTCGATCTCAAGGCGGCTCCGTGGAAGTTTTACGTACGACGTCCCGGCCGCCTGTTAGGGCAGCCACCACCAGCAGCAATGATGGGTGAATGGACGGTTCGCGATCATGCGGGCGATGGTGACAGGTTGAGAGTATTCAGTCAAGAGCCTCAGAGCATAAAAGACCATAATACGGATGGTTTAATTGTCCCACGCGCATGCGCCCGGTCCGCGCGGATCACCACAACTGCCGCAGGGACCAGGGGCGGCTTCGACGGATGCGCTGCCATTGGTGCTGCTCACCGCGA
The DNA here is from genome assembly GCA_964618735.1 of uncultured Enterobacteriaceae bacterium. Taxonomy (GTDB): domain Bacteria; phylum Desulfobacterota; class Binatia; order Bin18; family Bin18; genus SYOC01. The sequence goes on along the minus strand of CAZUFQ010000529.1, from coordinate 2,173 downwards.
AAGTCGACAACAGTTTGTCGAGCTTCTTGCTGTTGCAGGACGGACAGGTTGGGGTCATCGAGCCCATAACCAGGGCTTCAAACTGATGGTCACATTTTTTGCACTGGTACTCGTAAAGAGGCATAGGTCCTCCGCATTATGTTTTAGTTACTTATGCCAATACTACAATGTGTTGCCAAGAGGAGCGAAGTCGGTCTTTGGTGGGAAGCCTGTTCATCGTCGTGCACCCAGTACTAGGAGGCCCGCTCCTTGGAGAAGGTGGCCAACGCCAGAGGCGACCTGGGCCGAAGTCCGCCAACCCGCATTACTCTGACGAGAGAGATGATCTTCCAGACGCATTTTTTCCTGCGGGCTAAGACTGTCATAGGGACGACCATAATACTCCTGGGCCTGCTGCTTCGCCGCCGTGTGTGGGTCCATAGCTGTGCAGCCGGTGAGTACAGTCATCCCGATAATCACTGCATTCACTCTGCGAAGCCACATAGGATATCCTCCCTTATTGTTCCGGCCTTTTGTCCTGCTGTCGCACTGATTCAGCAATGTCATATACTTCTTGTTTGACTCTTTCCAGATCTTCCCGGGTGCGACGATTATCTCCTATCACTTTTTCACGTTTCTCTTTGAGGGTCTGGCGCAGGGTCTTCGCACGCTCCCACAGCTGACACAGCTCGTCGATATCCTTCTGATTATCCCGGAAAAATGCTACCCGCGAGTCGTCCAATTTTTGCCGCAAGTCCTCCCAGTTGTTTACTAACTCCAAGAGGCGATGGGCTTTTGCTTTGACGTCATCTGAGGTGTGTGGGTTCCCTAAGAGTCGCTCCGCTGTGTTCCTGATGCGTTCAAGTCGCAGGTGCAGGCCCTCGCGCTGCAGCGGTATCATCGCTCCTTGTCTCTCTCTTCTCCAAGGGCACCCTTGAACGTCAGGACGCTCGGTCTCAGACGAGAAGGGAGGCGGACCACTGTGCGGAAACGCCGGTTGGGGCGTGGTCTGACCTTCGCCCCGTTGGAGAAAAGGTTGCGCACGAGCGAGGCCACCGCTGAATTCCCAACAACAGAGGAGCAAGACCACAACGACGTTAATTCTATTCATCATCGGAATCCCAAGCAGAAGGTTCTTCCGGCCAGGTCGGAATGTCTGATGGTTTATCGGAGAGCGTCTTCTGGTCATAGTCCAGAGCCTCCAAGAGTTGGTTGCTTAATGTGACGGCCGTCACTGGATCCTGCCGTTCAAGTGGAGCAGCGATATAAAACGCAATTGCCGCCGCGGCTGTCGCGAGCGTTCCTACAATCGAGAGTCTTCCCCAATGACGCCATGAAGACATGCGGCTTAAGAAAAAAGTTCTTGTGTGCGTACGGTTGGAGAAAGGCGTCGTCTCCTGCTGGTAGTCTGACGGCGTTTTGATCTGCTTGAGCCGCTCTTGCAGTTGCGCCGTCATCACGGGGGTGACTTCTCTCGCTGGGAATGAGCGGAGGAGCTGACGGGTGCTCTCAAATTGCCGAAGAAGTTCTTTGCAGACTGTACATTCGCGCAGATGAGTCGACAGTCGCTCGCGTTCAGAAATAGAGAGTTCATCATCGAGATATGGACTCAGCAGTTGTTGGTATTGACGACACGTCATAAGATAACCCTTTGTGAATTTTGTCGCAGTAAGGCGACACGTAACTGCTCCCGCGCCCGCGCGAGGCGCGAACGCACCGTGCCAATTGGGGCGTTGACAATCTCAGCAATCTCTTCGTACGGGAGATCCTGAAACTCTCGGAGGATCAGCATCATCCGCCACTCCGGAGGGAGAGAGTCAAGCGCTCGCCGGACGCGAACCCTCTCTTCTTTCAAGGCTAGGACTTCCGAGGCGTCAGGCGTCTCCGTTGGAGGATCGTATTCCTCAGCATCTTCAGGGTCCTGAGCGCGTCGAGACTTGTGCAATCCCCAAGACAAGAATCGCCACCGTCTGCGTTTGCGCAGTTCATCGAGCGTTAGATTGGCGGCGATGCGGTATAGCCATGGCGCGAAATTGGGGCTTGCTCCGTCCGAGTGCAGTCGGGGCTGATAAGAGGCAAGGTTTTCTAGCGCACGCACAAAGGTTTCCTGCCACAAATCCTCCGCAGCGGTATGGTCTCGGACCATTCTATTGATGAGAGTAAACACTGCTTTGCCATATCGTTGGACGAGCAA
>CAZUFQ010000528.1:0-5402 GCA_964618735.1 uncultured Enterobacteriaceae bacterium | reverse complement strand
GGATTCCTGCTGGGTTTTCGTCTTGTTCATTTCTAGCGTCTCTGCTCATGAAAGGCCAATTTGACCGGGCAACTCCGCCCCACCCTCACAGCGTCCGATAACTCTTATTTCTGTCAAATCCCCCACCCCCTAACGCCTTGATTTTATTACACTCAGAAGAGAGGCTGGGTGGCAGGCACAAAGCGCCCAGTTTTTGCGGCTGTTAGCACCCTTGCTAGCGGGCCTTGCGGAAAAACGAACACACGGAGCGGAGAAAAGTTTTCGTAATCAACGTGAAACTGTGAAACGGTAATCAATCCCATCAAGTATGAGGAAAGCGAAGGTCGTCGCGCTCAAGCGTGTAGAAGCACTGACTATTCAACGCCATTAATTCGTAGGAAGCGCCACCAACTCCACGCGCTGGAGATAGTCGTCAACCTGCGCCTGGAGTTGCCGCAGTTGTTCCAAAGGACCTTCGGCCAACAGAGCAAAGTTGCGTGGATTCTTGGTGAGGATCTCATCGCGGTACGACTCCAGGATGCGCTGCATCCGCCCCATCTGCTCGATAGCTTGGTAGAGTTGTTCGGCTGTCTCTATCATAGGTGTAACCTCAAGAGGCCCTTCTTCACGCCGGGTCGCTGGCGTACTTGCTGAAAGAATGTCACGGCCTGCGTCAGCATTTCATGCATATTCGTCGTCACCACTATATCAAACCCAAACCGTTGTCGCACACGTCGTTGGGACAAGACATTGTAGTCGGTTGGGAGCAGGTCTCCCGAAAAATCCTCCCGTGCGGACATCACCACTACCAGATCGATGTCATTCGGGAGAGGTTCAGCTGTAACGAAGCTCCCATCTACGATAATTGCATCGACCAACCCACTTGCCTGCGCTTCGCGAACAAACTCTGTAAATCGCACCCATAACTGCGGTCGGCGGTCACTGCATTGAAACCCGCCAAATCGTGCCGCTGCCTCTTCGAGCGAGCAATCATGAATACCCTCGGGCAAGTAGCCATGTTCGTTCAATGGAGGAATCACCACGTTCTCCTCTACTTTCCGTTCATGTAGGTGAGGAGAAACATATCACACATCTGCTTCGCCACGACATTTACCATAGATAAGATAGAGAGCTGAGGATAGGAGAAAGTAAATATCTCGACTAATCTTTTGACGTTCCGTCCTCCTTAAAAGGAATTTTCATTCCTCCTAGATCTGAAACCTTACCTACTAATTTCCGAAATTTTCCTCTCTAAAACTCGACAAAAAAATCTAGAATGATAGATTGTAACACATTAAAAATGGCGGAGGGAGGTGCGTATGTCACACGTGATTAGTGTGATTAACCAAAAGGGGGGAGTTGGAAAAACAACGACAGTCATTCACCTTTCCAGCGCCATCGCTAGACTTGGCCATCAAGTCCTCGTAGTAGATATGGATCCTCAAGCCAATGTGTCGGCGGCTTTAGGCTTGCGATATCCACACGAGATAATATGGACAACTGCGAAGCTATTGTCCGACATAAAAGGGCATGTTCCTCTCGCACCCTGGCACGACACAATCGAAAAAAATGTCAGTTTGATCTACGGGCACATATCGTTGACAAAAGTCGAACGTCAGCTTACCAGCGCGGGGATGCCGCAGTTTCGGTTACGCAACCAACTTCAACGTATGGCTATTGGAGAGCGTATCGTCTTGATCGACTGTCCCCCTTCCCTTTCACTATTGACTGTTAACGCATTGGTTGCAGCAGATTCTTATGTGGTGCCGTTGGAATCTGGCAGCACGTTCTCGATGGATGGATATGAAGACCTTGAGGAGCTAGTAGAGGAAGTGCGAACAGTTAATTCTACCCTTCGGATGCTGGGCATCATCATCAATCAATACGATGGAAGAAAAACTATTCATAGGGAAATGCTTGAGGCAGTGAGCACTCGTTTTGGGGATCTCATCTTAAAACCTACCATTAAGCTAACTGCAAAAATCGAAGAGGCACCAGCCGTCAAGAAAACAATCTTCCAACATGATCGAAAGAGTCCAAGTGCGGCGGATTTCATGGACCTCGCTCGTGAGGTTCTCCGGCGACTTGGCCTTGAAAGTGTGCCGGTCGAGGAGGAAGTGGAACTTAGGGGAGTTGAGGCTGATGGCGGGCTCCAAGCGGAGTGAGATTCGCGAGGCAATGCAGCGTCGGGTCAAACGGTTTTCACCGTTTGAACTTCTTGGTCTAGAAGGGACGACAAGTTCCCCTTCACCCTCGCTGTCTGAGCAACCTGTTGATCCATTGGGATCATTGGCAGAAACTACTGTCCTTGCAGATACTACACCATACAGGTCTGATGTATCAGACGGTCTGACGTACCCGCAGACAGTACGGTCAGACACATCCTCAGACGGTCTGACGTACCCGCAGACGGTGGGGTCTGACATATCCTCAGACCCTCATATATCAGACCCTATGATACAAGGACCTTCTGATAGAACACACCATCATGTAGACACGCCAAAAGTTGAGTCTCTCATTCATTCTTTCTCACCGCTTTCATCTACCTCTGTGCCCCTTGCACCATTACAGTGGCGTGTCTGGAAAGCGTTATATGACGCTAACGGGAAGGTAGTCTCGTATCAGGGGTTAGCCTTCCAGGTGAAAGGCTCGATCCCAGGAATTCGTCAAGCAATTCGGATTTTAGAAAGAGAAGGAGGAATTTTTTCTCGCTCCGTAGTGCGAGAGAAAACTCCAGAAGGCGCTATTCTACAGGGGTTCCGTGTTGTGCTTAATCACGCGGCTGCTTTTCATCCAATATCAGCTCAGGAAGCCCACAGACTACAGCAAAGAAATGTAAGAGTGAATGATATATCAGACCGTATGATAAGACCACCCTCTGATATATCAGAGGGTCTGCGTATGTATGTAAGTAATAAAATACATACATACATGCCGGAACTCTTACGGTTATGTCCCCGTGACTGGCAGATCAGGGAACAAACTTTGATGAAGATTGCAGAAGCTTTTCCGTATATGTCTTCGTTGGAGTTCCGCCGATCTATCCGGTATTTGATTGAGCAAGCGAAAACAGCAAAACAAACGATTCAAAATCCTAATGCGTGGCTGAAGGCAGCGTTCGAACGAAACGGTGGTCCGCTTGTAACGGAACGTATGATTGAAGCCCAGATCGATCAGCACGATTCTGCGCCAAAGGAGCAGCAGACTCTTCCTGCTGTTGAAGTGGATCCTGACCTGGAAGTTCTGCGTCGTTATGTAGCTGCCAGCATGGAGGAAAAAGCGACCATCGATCGTCTAGCTGAGGAGCGAGTAGAGCGGCTTCGCGACACGGTGGCAGCTGATAAACACGCTGGCATTCGGGAACAGGCGCGGATTGAGTGCGCTCGGGAGTTTTTTACAGCGGCAGCAAAGAAACAATAAGCGCAGCGTGGTTTTTCCTTGTAGTAGTAGTAAGTGTATTTTCTCGCGCAAAAGAACGCTGATTTTGGATTTACCAACTCCATTGTCCTGCGGGTGTTTACTGCGATTCTCCTGCGCTTCTCATTTGTCCTTGCGAATCGCCTTCGTAACTTCTATACCAGCGATCGTATACGGTTTCTTAGGTGCATCCCTCACTAACCAACGGTTGAGGGTAGAGTAATCGACTGACACGCCTCGTTCTTTCGTCATCTTTGCCAAAGTGCCAGAACTGATCGGGTAGGCCCTATTACCCTCTCACTACCTAGAGGATAATCTTCTTCTCAAAGTGAGCGCCTTTGCAGTCCACCGCTGCACTTTCCTACCAATATCACTGATTACTGAATTGCGGCATAGCTGACCGTTAACCAGTGGGAAAATCGGTTTGCGACAGAGCCGTAGCACCTGATAAGCCTTCTCCTAGCTGAGCGGTGTCTCCAGCTGCTCCGCCATGTCAGGAAAACAAATTGTCCAAGAGCTTCAGGATCAAGGCTTACAGACAGGCAAGCCCGGACCTTGGCGCTGTCGTGCTCATCCGTCACTCTGTGGCCGTGGCTTAGTTCCATAATGTGGCGCGCGACCCTGCCGCAGCGCCTGCGCGTTCAGGCGCTGTGCTTCAGCTTCGGCCTCCTCCAGCGTGTCATGCCCACTCAGGAAATGCTCTAAGGGCTCCAGAATCACCCAAAAGGGTCGCTCGGTATTGGCGCTCCTCACTTCTGGAGGAACGCCAACCTGCTGATCAATTTGCGCTCGCATACGGAAGCTATTGTGGCTACTGGTCACCCAAAAGCCAAGACAACATGGCTGGCAGGTGCCCACTCCTAGCTCGAGGGAAGCCACCTCTGCGAGCCAATACACACGCATCCATGAGCGAGAGGACGCTCCCGACTCCTAGGCGACATGTTAAGCAAATACCCCTTCGAGATAACATTTCCCGTAGGAAGAGTAGGACAACTACCCTCAGGTCATGCTAAGCGCAGAGGCGGTCTCCTCTTGCCTTTCTTTTGCTGCTGCGTCAGCATACACCACCATGTCAACGCCACACGACACATTCCACGCCACGTACCGTGACCTTCTCCTCAGCAGGCGGTCCAGCCCGAGGCCCATGGCCAAGCCTGTCGTGGGTGGGACGGGAAACCCAGAGGAACTCAGCAGGGAAGGCGAAGCGAGTCCACACTCGCCAATCTCCACCCATTCGGCTTCCATCTGCACGTCAATCTGAAGTCCCTCGGTGGTGTACGGATGCGCGGTGGGAATGACCCGGTAGTGTCGTCCCGGTAGCGCCGCGTCCACCACGAGGTCCACCATCTGGCGTAAATCCGCCGGGGTGAGCGCGCGTTGGGCGATTCGCCAGAGATCCACCTGGTGGGGTTCTCCGGTATGGAAGCGATCGATCGTGTCGCGGCGATACACCACCCCGGGGCAAATCAACAAGATATCGGCAGGGGGATCAAGCGCCAGCGAGCGGAGGAGACCGGGGATCATGGCGGACGTCTGGGTACGAAGGAGAAACCGGGGAGTGAGATACCGGGTATAGCGCGCCGCACGCGCAATGCCGGTAGGCGGATATCCGAGCCGATCATAATTGTCGGCGACGGACACGACCGGACTGGCCCGCTGCAGAAGCCGTGGGCAGCCCCAGCGCACGGCTAACGCATCGTGGATATGGGCGAGGAGCAGCTGCATAGCATGCGGCCCGTGAAGGGGATCGGTGAGATCTCGCAAGTGAAGAGCGCGTTGTAGCGCGTCCGATGATAAGTAAGCAGCGATTTGACGGCGTTCTTCCTTCCACAGACGAGAAGCGCGAGAAGAAAGAAACCCCCAGCGGGTGAGCGCTATCTTTTCTAAAGGAGGAAGGTGTATGCAAGTCCAAGCGAATGGCCATGTGCAGCGGAGTGCGGCGGAGTGGAGTCACGACTTGGTAGGTTAGATAGCCGAAGCGCGTGGAACAGGATAGAGAATGGCAC
>CAZUFQ010000527.1:0-5403 GCA_964618735.1 uncultured Enterobacteriaceae bacterium | reverse complement strand
GACAACCCCCTGTGGTTGCCCGGCAGTTGGGCGGTCACGGGGGACCGCCCCTACCTCGGCCAGAAATGATGCTACAAGAGAGGTCTTGCCAATCCCAGGCTCGCCCGTGACGAAAATGATCTGCCGCTCGCCGTTTAATGCTTTCTCTAACCATCTGTGGAGTTGGACCAATTCTGTCTCCCGACCGACCAGGGGAATGTCTAGGGTCTGGTGTCTAGGGTCTAGCGTCTGAACAGACAAGACTTCTTCGTGTTCCTCTGACTCTAGACTCTGGACCCTAGACTCTAGACTGGGGTTGGGAGGCGTGGTGATGGAGGCGATGAAGCGATATCCCCGCCCATGCACGGTTTCGATAAACTGGGGCCTCCTGGCGTCGTCATCCAACGCTTTGCGCAATTCGCGGATACAAAGAGTCGGCATGGTGTCCACCACAGCCGTTCCCGCCCACAGTGTGTCCAAGAGCTGGTCTTTGGTTACTAATTGCCCGGCGTGTTCAACCAGGTAGCGCAACACCGCAAAGGTTTTACGCCGCAGGGGAATCGTCTCATCCTCTCGCCAGAGCTGCTCATTGCTGACATCCAGCTGAAAGGGCGGAAAGAAGAGAGATGACGCGTTGCTCACAGCCTTTTCTTAGCAAAGCGCTGGGAAAAATTAAAGGAAAATTATACGAAAATTATAGGACTCGTGCTTCTCTTCCAGTTACGCTGTCCTGGTAATGGCCGCCTGATTATGAGAGCCAGATATGAGATTTTGTAAAGGAGAAATCATTATGGTCAATATCAATGAAATTGCCTCCTTCCCCAATGTGGGCGTACAACTGATTAAAGAAGATGAACATATCGCTGTCTGGCGAGAAGTATTTGAACCCGACAAACCGACTCCGCCGCATCGCCACATGCGCGACTACATTGCCATTTTTCCTAACGGCGGCGAGTTGACTATTGTCCCACTGGCAGGCGGGGCTGAGGAAAATACCACCCTTGCTGGTGGCTTCGAGGAGAGGCCAACGGAAAAGGGAGGAGCACGCTGGCTCTTAAGCGAAGGGACCATGATCCACGGGAAAGTGCCGGCAGACGGGACCGGCCACTTCGCCGTGAATGAAGGGCAACGCGATACCCTAATGATTCTGATCGAAATCAAGGGAACCGGAACAGAGAAGAAGGCGAAGTAAACGCCGTCCAAAGGAGGCGCGCATGGCAACGGCAACATATAGCTTCACTCGCGGTGTGGACTATCCCTCAATTGTGGCGACTTCAGAGAAAGTCGCATGGACGGTTGAAGAGATTTTCCGCGATCGTAGCTTTGACGCTACGAAAAATATCATCCCTGACTCGTGGGTGCGCACTCAGCACCTGACGTTCCTGAACGAAGAGGAGCAGCGGGCGCTCAATCATCTACGCGCCTTCAGCTACGTTCATCTGTTTGGCGACTACGAAGAATTCATCCCGATACATCTCACCGAACTTGCGCAACAGGATTGGCACGGCGAGCGTGCGCACCTGCGTGCGCTGCTCCGTTTTGGCGAGGAAGAGACGAAACATCAGCAACTCTTTCGACGGGCGGAAGCCGTTTTGGAAGCGTCGTATGGCTATGCCTGTGGACGATATTTTGACAAAGACCGGCTCGCTGCCTTTACTCAAGCCACCCTGGCGTATCCCCCGCTAGCGCGCGCCCTTATCCTCTTAGCACTAGAATGGGGCAGCCAGCGTCATTACGTCGACTCGGTGCGATCTCGCACCGGGGATAGCAACGATCCGCTCTATGTGGATCTCCTGAAATATCACTGGATCGAGGAGAACCAACACACCAAGACCGGCGTGCTGGAGATCGCGCAGTTGGCCTGCAAGCAGAGCCCCGAGATGCTCAGCGCGGCCTTCGACGATATTCAAGGCATTGGCGGCTTGGTGGATGAAACGTTCGTGGGCCAGGTAGAGCAAGAGCTGAAGACTTTTCAAAGTGTGACAGGCCGCATCTTGACGGAGTCAGAATCGACAGCTCTGCGCGAGGCGCTATGTCGGTCGATGCGCGCTATTTGGGCAGAGGTATCTCTCACCCATCCCAACTTCAAACAGGTCGCTGTGGAACTCTCCAGGGAAGGAGCTGCAAAGCTGGGCATTGGGTAGCTGTTTGCAGGGCCCGTGAATCGCAACAGGACCCAAAAGGAGACCAGCGTGGCGGAAGAGCGCTGTCTCTGGAGTGGAAGATGACTACTTGACGACTACATATTCACGCTGTGAAACATGAGAGTCATGAAACTGCCTTACGGTGAACGCGCGAACCTCGGAACGAAATTAGAAGACTATTCCCTTAATCCTTTGCATCGTGACAGCAGAAACAAAGCACGAGTCTTTGATGCGGTGCTTGGCCTCACCCTTGCCAATAATGCCGAGGTCTTACGCGATGCTCTCCTCAACGCAGCTACTTATTCTGATTCCGCTGAACCGAGAGGTGATAATGGCTTTGGCGACGTTTACATCTATCAAAGCGGGAAGGGATTGCCCACCTATGACAGTTCCTTCAGCAGCGCTTTTGCTTGTTTCAAGTCTACGGTATCAAATCCTTACGGCAGCAGCCGGAAAGACCACGGCTCAGGGAGAGAATTGTTGTAACTGTCAAACGATCTGTTAAGGCGCCGTGTTGCGCCGTGGCTCAAGCATCAAGAAGGCTCTGGAAAATCCTCAAGCGGAGCACGCCCGCAGAAAAGATGATCGACTTATGATAAAAATCGTCGCCGAGGAGAATGAACCAAATGAGCAGCCTCAATATTGACAAAGTCTTCGCTGGTTCAATCCCGGAACTGTACGACACGCATCTAGTTCCATTGATCTTCGAACCATACGCCGCCGACTTAGCGGCCCGACTCGCATTGCGACCTTTGGCGCGGGTGCTGGAAATCGCCGCCGGCACGGGTGTCGTCACCCGCGCCCTGGCGACCACGCTGCCGGAGAGCGTCTCCATCGTCGCCACGGACTTGAATCAGCCAATGATCAACTATGCCGCCGCGCGTGGGACCAAGCGCCCGGTCGAGTGGCGGCAGGCGGACGCCATGCAGCTGCCTTTCCCAAACGGGGCGTTTGACGCCGTCGTATGCCAATTCGGCGTCATGTTCTTCCCCGAGAAATCGCAGGCGTATGCGGAAGCGCGTCGAGTGCTCAGGGCGGGAGGTGTCTTCATTTTCAACGTGTGGGATCGGATCGAAGAAAACGAATTCGCCGACGTCGTGACAACAGCGCTCGTAACCCTTTTTCCCGACGATCCCCCGCGCTTCTTGGCGCGTACGCCCTACGGCTATTACGATCAAGAAACCATCAAGCGAGATCTCGCGCATGGTGGATTCACAGCTTCGCCCGAGATCTCCACGCTAACGGCCCCCAGTCGAGCCACATCTCCCCAGATCCCAGCTATCGCGTTTTGCCAGGGGACGCCACTGCGCAACGAGATTGAGGCCCGGGCTGCTTCACGACTTAACGAAGCAACTACCATTGCGGCGGAGGCGATCGCCCAACGATTCGGGCGCGGTACGGTAGACGGCAAAATCCAGGCGCACGTGATCAGTATCGAGGCTTGATGGTCACAAGTTGACATGCAAAGAAAGAGCTACTGGCCGTCGATGCTGGCGCAGATGGGTCTATCTTCTTGTTCCCAGGCTTTGCCTGGGAACACAAGGTGCACGGCAGCAGGCAGAGCCTACCTGGAAGGGCGTACCCAGGCAGAGCCCGGGCACGAGGGCATGTACTTGCGCTAATCTCATGAGAACAGGTTGAATTCTACACTACTTCCTTCTCGCGAAACGCCGCAATGTCTTCCCAAGAAAAACCAGCCTCCAACAAAATCTCTTCACTATGTTGACCAAGCTCAGGCGGTGGGGTCGTCATGCTGAGCGGGGTGTCGCTCAGGGTGATAGGGTTGCCGACCACACGCACTTTCCCAATCTGCGGATGATCCATCTCAGTGATATACCCGTTCGCTAGCGCTTGCTCACTGTTGAGAATGTCTTGATACTCTTGGACCGGCGTTGCGAGAATATCAACGCTGTTGAGTAAGCTCATCCACTCCTCTGTGGTCTTGGTGGGAAACGCTTCATCAAGCACATGTTCGATTTTTGCGCCGCGGAAATTGCGAATCACATTGTCGCTACATTCGGGATCGCTCAAGACATGTTCAATGCCCATGACGCGACAGAAATTCGGCCAACGTTTGTCGTCAACACCAGCAAGGCAAATCCAGCCGTCTTTCGTTTTGAATGATCCCCACACACCCTGAAGAAATTGATGTCCACGTCCGGCCCGACGGGTTTCGACGCCGCCGCTCACCGAGGTGAAATTGATCTCCATCGGTTGCATGGCGATTACTGTACCGTAAATGCACGCATCGACTTTTTGGCCTTTCCCCGTTTGCTCGCGCGCGTAGAGCGCCGCGAGGATGCCTGCCATTAACATCATGGCCCCAGAATGGTCGGCTACTAATGCTCCGCATGGCAGCGGACGATCGTCCGGCATGCCATTCTTAGCCATGATGCCTCCAGCGGCTTGCGCTAGGGTATCGCGACTAGGCCGTCGCACCCAGGGTCCTTGCGGCCCCCACGAAGAGCCCATCGCATAAATAAGCCGGGGATTCCGTTGGGAAAGTTCTTCATAACCGAATCCGAGACGATCAAGTACGCCGGGGCGATAGTTACTCAGGAGCACATCCGCTTGCTCGAGTAATCGATAGAGGATCTCTTTGGCTTCGGGCTTTTTCAGATCCATCGTAATGCTGCGTTTGCCTGCATTAATTTACAAGAAATACTGGACGAAATTAGCTTAGTTGCATTGTTGGCTACTCACATGTTGCTGCTCAAGTCGCCGATATCGCGCATCTCTATTTTGATGACATCAGCGCCCATGTCGGCCAGAAACAAACCGGCATAAGGTCCCTGAATTTCTTGGGCGATTTCGACAACCTTCACTCCAGCAAGAGGTCCGGGCATATAGTTTCCTCCAGGAGAATAATACTCGACCGCTTGTATGGCAGGGAGGGCAGGGCGTCAAGCCGAGCAAGACAGAGATAGAAACAAAGAAAGGGGAGAAGCTGCCTCTCCCTCTCTTCTCTGTCTGTTCCTTGGAGCGGGTAACCATTTCGCGGAAGTCATTGCTGAGGTATAAGAACAACCAAGTTTGCAACTGAAAGAGGAGGACTGCATTATGCCAGGACGAGAAGCAATTCCTAAACTGAGTAACTGGGAACGATGGGGAAAAGACGATGAGAAGGGCACAGCCAATTTTATTACACCGGACGTCATCGTCTCTGCGGCAAAACTTGTAAGAAAAGGCAAGGTGATGTGTTGTTGCATTCCGATCGATCAGTTTGGTCCCGTGTTTCCTACCCGGACATCGGCGCAACGGTTCATGTCGATCTTAAACG
>CAZUFQ010000526.1:0-5415 GCA_964618735.1 uncultured Enterobacteriaceae bacterium | reverse complement strand
AGCGGTTTCATACCCCAGTTCAGGAAATTTGGGTAGGATACACATTAGACGGCCCGACGACGCCAAAAGAAGAAGACGGGCATGCCGGTAAGGACGATCAGTAAACCAGGCCAGGTATAAGCAGGTTTCACAAACAATAGGTCAAGCATAATAACTGCCGCCGTGAGCACATAGAGGCCCGGCAGCCATGGGTACCCGAAGGCGCGATAAGGTCGGTCGGCTTCAGGACGGCTGCGTCGTAATAAAAAGAGACCAACGACGGTAAGGACGTAGAACAGCAGCGCCGCAAAAATGACATAATCTAAGAGATTGCCGTAGGTGCCGGACAGCGTCAGCACCGACGCCCACACCATCTGAAACCAGAGCCCGCCGGCCGGCACGCCGGCCGCATTCAGACGCGCCGTCTTCGCAAAAAAGAGTCGATCTTGCGCCATGGCGTAGTACAAGCGCGGCCCCGCCAGGATAAGGCCGTTCAGGCAGCCAAAGGTGCTCACCATAATCGCCGCCGCCATAATCGCCGCCGCATTAGCGCCAAAGATCATCGAGGCCGCAGCAGTCGCCACTCGGTCCTCCGCCGCATATTGTATCCCTCGTTCGAACGCTGTGGCGCCAGCAGCCGTTCCATTCAGCGGCAGCAAACTGAGATACGCCAGGTTCGTTAAGCAATATAATCCCATCACTACAGCCGTACCGCCAATCAAACTCAACGGCAGCGTGCGGCGCGGATTCTTCACTTCTCCAGCGGCAAACGTCACATTGTTCCAGGCGTCTGAAGAAAACAGCGGACCAACCATAGCGCCGCCGACCAGCATCAGGAACCCGAGCGAAACTGGCTGCTCTCCCCAAAAGTTCTTCACGTTTGCCGTAACCGCTTCGGTATTTCGAGACACAAAGAGTCCCAACAGAATGAGGGCCGCCAGCGCCGCTACTTTTGCCGAAGTAAAAACGTTTTGTACGAGCTTGCCCTCTCGCACGCCCAGGCTATTTGACCATGTCAACAAAGCGATGACAGAGATAGCGACTAATCGTTGCGTGGAAAATGATACTGGACCAAGTTGAAACAAGAGATGCTGCGCCGAGACCCAGGGAACCAAGACGCCGAGGTACTTCGCGAAACCGACCGCGACCGCCGCTATCGTGCCAGTTTGAATGACAAGAAACAGGGTCCATCCATAGAGGAATCCCAACAGGGGCGAGTATGCTTCACGCAGATACACATATTGGCCGCCGGCTCTTGGCATCATGGCGGCCAGTTCACCGTACGCCATGGCGCCCAACACGGTAATGATCGCATTTAGCACCCAGACCAGCAGGAGCCAGCCGGGAGAGCCAACGGTGCGCGCCGCATCCGCCGAGACAATAAAAATCCCCGACCCGATCATCGACCCAGCAACGATGGCGCTGGCGTCCAGAAGGCCTAATTCACGATGGAATTCCCCTTCTCGGGCGGGTTGGATGGTTGCTTCGGCTTCGACAGCCGCGGAAGAAGAAAGGCGATGATCGCTCACAGGGTTCTCGCAACTCTAGCGTGACAAGACCGATTCCCGATCCATGTAGGCGCGCGCAGACGAAAAGGAAGAGACGCTGTAGGGAACTGTAAACGTCAATAAAATCTTCAAGAATAAACGCGGGGTAAACTCGCCGCGCAGGATAACGTCATATTGGTTAATTGTGGTCAGAATCGTACCCACAATGCAGGCGATTTTGACGGCGCGCCGCACCGTTTCGCGGAGAAACCAGTAATGCACGAACCGTCGGAGAGATGAAGCAAGAGCCTTCTTTTCTCCAAACTCCTGGACCGGCGTCACTTCTAGTTTCTTCTCTTCCATGCCAACGTCCACGGATGGTCTTTGCCTCCCACGAACGAAGGGCATTGTGTCAGAAATGACAGAGCGGGGCAACCTGAGAGCCCGCGCACTGTGCGCTCTATGGCAGATGGCTCGCTCCCTACGGTCGCTTCATAGCTCGCTCACTGCGTTCGCTTGATAGCCCGCTCGTTGCACTCGCTTTATAGCAGATGGCCGATGGCGCTGCTCTGCCATAGAGCGAGCAACGCGAGCGAGCCATAAGCCATTCGCCATAAAGTGAGCGCAGCGAACGAGCCGTCCGTAGGCGGCTACCCAGTCGCGCCGTGTGATTGGTCCGGAGTGGATGCGGCGCTGGCGGCAGGCGCTAGCCAGCGTTCAAGCGCTTCTTGCAGCTCGCGAGGTTTGATTGGCTTGCCGACGTAATCATCCATGCCAACATCCAAACATCGCTCCCGGTCCCCCTTCATCACGTTCGCGGTCATGGCAATAATCGGCAGACGCAGCAGCTCTCTGCTCTCTTCAGATGAAGGGAGAGGCGGACTCAGTGTGTTGTCGGATGCAAGGATCTCACTTCTGGCAAGTTGCCATTGTCTTTCACGCACGCGGATCGCCAACGTCGTCTCAAAGCCATCGAGTTCCGGCATTTGACAGTCCATTAAAACAGCGTCGAACGGTCCCTCTTGCTCTAGTGTGGTTAAGGCCTCTTGTCCGTTATTGGCGACCACGACCTGGCAGCCCATTTTTTGCAGTAAACGCACGGCAAGTTTTTGATTAACGGCGTTGTCTTCAGCTAATAGGAGCCGCTTCCCCAGCAACACAGGGCTCACGGAGGAAGACGAAGCGCGGGCGCCAGAAGCCGAGTCTGTCGCAGATGCGTGCTGCTCCACTTGCCTCTCCAAGTGCACCGTAAAGTGGAAAGTGCTGCCCTTCCCTACTCCACTCTGGACCCAAATATTGCCGCCCATCAGCTCCGTCAATTTGCGGCAGATTGAGAGCCCCAGCCCGGTGCCGCCATATCTGCGCGTGGTTGAGCCGTCAGCCTGCGCAAACGCGTCAAAAATCGTCTGAAGTTTTTCAGGCAGAATGCCAATACCAGAGTCTTGTACAGCAAAATGCAGAAAATCAGCTTGACTATTTAACCGCCTGACTTCGACGGTCACTTCCCCTCGTTCGGTAAACTTCAGCGCATTGCCGATGAGGTTAATCAAAATCTGACGGATGCGTCCAGAATCACCCACAAGAGCATCAGGCGTCCCCGGCTCCGTAACGCAACGGAGTCCCACCGCCTTTTCCTTTGCGCGGAAGGCAAAGGTTCTTAACACTTCATTCAGAAGCTTTTGTAAAGAAAAGGGAACCGGATCGAGTTCGAGTTTTCCAGCCTCAATCTTCGAAAAATCAAGGATATCATTAAGAATAGTGAGGAGAGATTCCGCCGAGGTTTTTACCGTTTCTGCTAAGTCTTTCTGATCAGGAGATAATTTTGTCTCCAGCAGTAAGCCGGTCATCCCCAGTACGCCGTTCATCGGGGTGCGCAGTTCGTGGCTCATGTTCGCCAAAAATTGGGATTTTGCGCGGCTGCCGGCCTCAGCGGCTTCTTTGGCTTGGCGTAACGTTTCTTCGGCGCGACGGCGCACGATTGCCTGCGCGATGAGGTTCGCGATCTCAGAGAATTCCGCGAGCACTGTGCTTGCGAAGGGCTGACGCGAGAACCCCGCCACCACGCCGACAACTTGATCATTGCTAATCAAGGGATAGCCGATGAAGGACACCAATTCTTCTTGTTTCGCCCATTCCGTATTCGCGAAAAGCGGGTCATGGCGAATCTCGTTCGTCACATGCGCCTGGCCCTGCTGAACAATGCGACCAATTTCACCACTCCCGACAACTATCCGCTCTTGGGTCCGGTCGTTGTCAGTTGCGAGCCCGGCGCTCGCCTGCAATTCCAGCAGCGGTTGGGTTTCATTCCGTGTCCAAATTCGCACAAAGGCCATGTCGAGAGTCTCGACAAGAAGGGACGCGCATTCTTGTAGGATGATTGGCAGCGCCTCCGTCTGCGCCACTGTCATACCAATATCCGCACGCAATATGGAGAGTTGCACCCGCATACCGAGTTCAGCCTCGATCTGTTTGCGTTCGGTAATGTCCTCATCCGTCCCTACATATCCGACGAGTTCTGGAGTATGAGTATTATTCTGCGCATACACGGCGGTGGCGCGAGACAAGACCCAGCGCACCTGTCCGTTGCGATGAAGAAAACGAAACTCACCTTTGTATTCACGTCCCAGGGTTCGACATTCTTCCCAGGTTGTGAGTACGGCGTCATAATCGTCAGGATGAATCGTCTGCATCCACCCGTTACCCAAAGTTTCTTCGTACGAGAGGCCTACTATTTCTTGGCAGCGCAGATTCGTATAGACACAGGCTCCGTCAAGGGCCATTTGAAAAATACCCACTGGAGACGCAGCAGCTAAGGAACGAAATCGCTCTTCATTTGCCTGTAAGGCGGCCTCAATCTGCTTGCGTTCGGTCACATCTCGGAATGATCCGGCCATACGAGTGGCAATGCCTGCGTCATTCCACAAGGCTTGCCCGCGTAACTGCACCCAGCGGTACTCGCCAGACTTCGTGACGACCCGCAATTCGACGTCAAATTCGCCGCGATCTTTGAGATGGCGTGTAATGGCTTCTAATGTTATTGCCGCGTCTTCCGGGTGGACACGTTGAAAAAAGGCCTCAGACGTAGGAATAAGTTCATGCTCCTCAAGTTCGAGCAGTTCGGCAAAACGAGGAGAATAGTACACCTCGTTCGAAAGGATGTCCCAATCCCACAATCCATCGTTGGCGCCACGTATGGCTAAAGCGAATCGTTCCTGGCTCTCCCGCAATGCCGCCCCAGTGTGTTTATACTCGGTGACGTCTTGCGTACTCCCCCATATCCGCAGCACGCGCCCTTGCTGGTCGATGACGGGACGGGTGAAAGAACGCACCCAGCGCACTTCTCCGTCCTTCTTCAGCACCCGAAATTCACGCTGCATCGTAGCGCCCTCACGCCACTGCTCCATTCCATTTTGCAGGAGCGGTAAATCGTCCGGGTATACATAGAGGCGCCATGGATTGGGCTTTCCCATCATTTCATCGACGGCATAGCCAGTTACTCGCGAGAAAGAGTCCGTGAGCCACTCGAACTCCACAGTTCCATCTTCTCTACTGAGGAAAGAAAAGGCGTAGTCCGCACTCGTCTCACAGATCGCTCGGTATCGTTCTTCGCTGATGCGTAGCGCAGCCTCCGCCTCCTCACGGGCGGCGACTTCGGAGCGAAACTGCCCAGCGCTTTCAGCCAACGTCTGTGCTTGGGTTTGCATCTGGCGCAGAAGAGGGGGAAAGATAAACACTCCGCTGTATCCAAGGATTGCAAGCGTGAGAAAAGACCAGAATAACTCTAGACGCCTCAGCTTCTGCTGTTGCACAGCCGCGTCGGCAGAGTAGAGAAATGTGATCTCTTCCATGCCGATTAAAACGGGTTTCTCCGCCTCTACAAGGATATCGACAAGGTGGGCTATATGCGCTAACGTATCGGAGTTTGCTTTTGTGAGTAACGCCTTAGATT
>CAZUFQ010000525.1:4858-5433 GCA_964618735.1 uncultured Enterobacteriaceae bacterium | reverse complement strand
GGTGCCCTCTTTCGCGTCTTTTTCTCGGACAAAAATCATGGAGTGGCAGTCGGTGCTTCGGGGACGGTTATCACGACCGACGACGGTGGAAAGAAATGGCGCTGGATCTCGCATGAAGGAGCAAAAGAAAACCTCCCCAACGTCCATCTTTACAATGTCACAGCTCCGGGCCAAGATGGCCATCTCGTCGCGACGGGAACAAATGGGCTCGTCGTTACCTCATCAGACGGCGGCAACAATTGGCAGCCAGCCAAAATTCCTGGCGGCGTATTTACCTGGATTAACGGCATCTCGTTTGGAGAGGGAGGCAAAGGCGTGCTTGTCGGCGGCAGAGGCGTTATTCTCCTCACAGATGACGCAGGGCAGAGCTGGCGAACACTCTCGGGTCAAAAAGGATGAGCAGCGTTTGTTGATGCGCGTCGAGTAGGAAACGGGTTCCGTCTCAACGTGAGCAGTTCCTTGCTTATCGAAAAAAGGAGCATAACGTGGCAGAAAAAACATCTGTATCAGCAGTAGAAGAAGCTGCACAAAGTAAAGCGGCTGGTCCCGATGGTTCTGCGGCTCGACCCGGAAAA
>CAZUFQ010000525.1:0-4848 GCA_964618735.1 uncultured Enterobacteriaceae bacterium | reverse complement strand
TTTTGTGTTTTGAGGCCAACTCAATTCGTGAACGCTTTCAGGTATCATTGATTTCTGGCATCTTTACCGCGTTTATGGCGTATCACGCCGCCGGTATCTCGATGACCACAAGTTTCAGCGACCTCTTGCCGTATCGACATCCGTTCGTGCAGGTGCATTTTCGCTTTGCCGCCCAGTTTGGCGGAGCGAACAATGTCAATGTGATGCTCACCGTGAAGAACGGAGACGTTTTTAATAAAGAGGTGCTTCGAAAAATCTATGACATGACGCAAGCCATGGACCGGATCACAGGTGTGAATCACGACCAGATAGAGTCGGTTGGTCACCGCACCACTCGGTACCTGACGGTGTTAGGCGGCACGATCGCTACGCCGCCCGTTATGCGTCGTCCGCCCAAAACGGATGAAGAAGTCGAGGAAATCAAGAAGATTTCTTACAATACCGAATCGATATACGGTCAGCTCGTGGCCCTCAATGGGAAAGCGTTGCTGATCAAAGCGAACTTCATTGAAGGAAAACTGGATTACAAACGCATCTTTGAAGAGATCGACCGCACCGTCAAAGAACCATTTGAGACCTCGGATAACGAGATTTGGATTGCTGGCGAGCCTCGCCTGTATGGCTGGATTTATCACTATGCGACTGAAGTGTATTACATCTTTATCGCGTGCACGGTGTTCTGCTGGCTGCTCTTGTACTTTTACTTCCACGATTGGCGGGGCGCACTGCGGCCCACTATTACCGGCGTTTCTTCAGCCCTTTGGGGCATGGGGGCCCAGGCCCTCATGGGTTTCTCCATGGATCCACTGTCGCTGGTGATCCCGTTCTTCATTACCGCCCGATCCGTCAGTCATTCCGTGCAGATGCACGATCGGTATTACGAAGAATATCGCAAATGGAACTGGAATAAAGAGAAAGCCATCATCGCTGCGTTCGCGGAACTCTTCGTTCCGACACTCAGCGGCATTATTACTGACGCGCTCGGCATGTTGGCCATTATGGTCGTGCCCGTGGCGATTCTCCAGAAAATCTCGATCTCGGCCTCGATTTGGGTTGCTTCTATCGCGTTGAGCGAATTGTTGCTCAATCCGATCGTTTACTTCTACCTGAAAGCGCCGGAAAAAG
Organism: uncultured Enterobacteriaceae bacterium; assembly: GCA_964618735.1. GTDB lineage: Bacteria > Desulfobacterota > Binatia > Bin18 > Bin18 > SYOC01. The sequence goes on along the minus strand of CAZUFQ010000525.1, from coordinate 3,723 downwards.
AGAATGTGATTGGACGCGAAGAAGGTCCGTTCCAGCGTTTCACCCTTGCGGCGGCAAATTGGGTCTGCAACAAGACTAACGCCAGAATTATCGTGGCATTCTGGATCATTGCATTCTTGGTCTCACTCACTCAAGTGCGACACTTGACCTTCGGCGACCCGACAGCGGCCACACCGTTGCTGCGCGAAAGCTCTCCGTATAACCAAGCGCATATCGAAATTCAAAAGTATTTTGGCGGGATCGAACCACTGATTATCGTCGTCGAAGGACGTGATAAAGACGTGTTGAAAGATCCAGCAATTCTCCGTTCAATGGAAAAGTTCCAACGCGCCTTAGAGCGCGATCCTGATATTGGTTACAGCTTCTCGCTGGCTGATATTATTCAGTCCATCAACATGACCTTCTACGATCTCCAGCCGCGCTGGGGCGTGATTCCCGCCGAGATTCCGAAAATCAGTTCGCTGTTCTTCTACTACTTTGCTGGCGCTCCTCCGGGAGAAACTTCGCGCTTCCTTGATCCCAGCTACACCGTGACGCGCGTCACGTTCTACTGCAAAAATCATCAAGGTGACAATGTAGCCCGTATCATCAATGAGGCTCGCGAATTCGTCAAAACCAATACCATGGAAAAAGCGGATTATCGCTTAGCTGGCGGCTTGATTGGTGTGACAGCAGCTGCGAACGAAGAGATTCTCAAAAACGACGTGCTCATGAACATCCTCGGGTTTGGCACGATCTTCCTTGTCGTGATGTTTACCTACCGGTCGGCTGTGGCCTCGCTCATTATGATGTTGGGGCTATTCTTAGCGAACGGTATTGTGAACGCCTACATGGCCGTCGAAAACATGGGGATCAACCTGCAGTCTTTGCCGATCGTGACCGTGGGTGTCGGGTTCGGCATCGACTATGCTTTGTACATCGTTAGTCGGGCAGTCGAAGAATATAAAGGCGATGTGGAAGAAGCAGTGCGTATGGGGCTTGCCACTGCTGGCAAGGCAGTGACCTTCACTGCCATCACGCTTGTGATGGCGACTACAATGTGGGCATTCTCCAACATCCGCTTCTGTTCGGAAATGGGGTTGTTGTTAGCTTTGTGGATGGCCATTAGCTTCCTCGCCTCTTGTACTTTTATTCCGGCGGCGCTGACATTGTTCAAGCCGAAATTCTTCCTCCGGGCGGTTGAAGAAGGCATCGTCGGCTAGTTCTCATCGAGTAGGTGATCCCTACGCCATATGAACGCAGTATAAAAAAGGCGGGCTCTCCCCGCCTTTTTTATTTCTTTGACATACAGGAAGGAAAGAAAACCTCTTGTCGTTCGCAACTGTTCTTCACTGCGACAGAGAGATTCCAGACTCCCCTGTCCTTTGATTACCCTTCCCCTGGCGCAAGTCCGCAAAATATGGGAAGATGCCCGCGCTACTACAGTAAGTAATACACAGAGCGATGATTGTTAGAGAAGAGAGACGTTTCCTCGTGCATCTTTTCGGCAACATGGAGAAATACAATAAGGAGGAGTCTATCCATGGCTAGTGTAGATGGCGGCACGCTTATCGGTCGCATACTCAAAGAGCAAAAGGTGAAATATATGTTCGCTGTCAATGGCGGACATACCTTCCCTATTCTTGCTAACCTCATGAACAATGATGTGGATTTGATTCACATGCGCCACGAACAGGCGACTGCGTACGCCGCGGACGGGTATGCGCGAGTCACTGGCAATCCGGGCGTTTGTTGTGTCACGGCAGGGTGCGGGCTCACCAACGCTGTAACCGGGCTCTGCGTGGCGGGTCTCACAAATAGTGCGGTCGTGTGTCTGTCCGGGCAACATCCCACCACGGAGGACTACATCGGCTCGTTCCAAGAAGCATACGGTTCGGATGTGGTGCGCACCTTCTCCAAGTTCGCGAAACGCGTGCTCGACTGGACGACAATTGAGGTCGACCTTCGTCAAGCCTTCCGCGAAGCCATGAATCCGCCCCAAGGCGTATCCATGTTAGAGATTCCCCAAAACATTCTCTACCATGTCGATGATGAAGCGAAGCAGCGGCGCGGCGCGAAAGTGTACGGTTCGGATGAACTCCGGTCCCAGGGGGATCCGCGACAAATCGAACGCACGGCTGAATTGCTTTTCAAAGCGCAAAGGCCGTTGATTGCTGGTGGCGACGGCATCTTCTGGTCAAGCGCAGCCGCGGAAATGAAAGAACTCGCTGAACTCACAAGTACGCCGGTTTATTGCCGTCGCGCCGGACAAGGGGCCGTGGATGAAGCGCATCCGCTGGCGATTCGCGGCGCCTGGAAAAAGCCGTTTACCGGCGACGCGGATGTCGTGCTTGCGGTCGGCTTCAGATATTGGAGTGGTGAGAAATTCGGTGAGCCGCCCACGTGGAGTGATAAAGCTACCTACATCCAGGTCGATGCTACGCCGCAACGTGTCGGATGGAACGTCCCGGCGGAAGTCGGTATTGTTGGCGATCCCAAACTCGTCCTGCGTCAGATCATCGACAAAATTAAAGAGATGAAACTCGACTTCAGCGCGAAGCGCGAGAGTCCATGGACGAAACAGATCGCTGATATTCGCTCCAATTATGAACAACTCGTAGCGGATCGGGCACAGAAGTATGCTACGAATTTGCCGATTCACCCGGACCGCCTGACCAGCGACCTCATGAAAGTTATTGATAAGGACGCTTCGCTCATCATTGATAGCTTCACTTTGAGCGGCTACACCAGCCAATGGTTCACCGCGCATGAGATGGGGCAAGTCGTGGATGCCGGACCGCTCGCTCCAGTCGGACACGGTGTCGGTATGGGCATCGGCGTGCAGCTTGGCCGCCCGGGTAAGCAAGTCATCGTGGTCAGCGGAGATGGAGGCCTCGGGATTGGCGGTATGGATATGGAAACCGCAGCGAAATATAACATCCCGATCATTACATTACTGTGGAACAACAGTTCCTGGGGACCGAGTTTTGAATCGATGCCCCTCCTCAAGGGGCGCACAAAACCCTTCAACATGATCCAAGACATTCGCTACGACAAGGTGTTTGAGCCAATGGGCGTTTACACCGAGCATGTAGAGAAGCCCGAGGAAATCATTCCTGCGCTCGAACGGGCGCTCAAGTCGGGGAAGACTGCGCTCATCAATGTCCTGGGCGACAAGCGTATCGGTCATCCGACCCTCGGCGGCAACCTGCTCGGATCGACAAAGGCAGTGTAAGTAGGTCACAGGCTGTAGGCCAGAGGCTATAGGCTACAGGGAGGCTCGCTTCAGTTTTCCCTTCAGCCTCTAGCCTTCAGCCTCTAGGGTTTTTATGGTCAAATTCTTTTGTGATCGTTGCGGGGTAGAAGTCGAGAATCTCGACGCTCTGCTTGAGCTCGCTGTTAACATCACAGAAAGACCGAATCATTTGGTCTGGAATTGGCGTGCTGAAGTCTGTAGAGAATGCTTAGATGTTCTCAAAGACGAGATCAACACCCGTATCGTAGCGCCTCCAGTTGTCGAAGAAAGTAAACGGAAAAGCGCACGCAGAGCAGCTTCCTAAATCCCTCCCATAGCGCTCAGTTGCTCGTTTCTTCTCTGTGGTCCTTGCCAGAACGATAATTTTGTTCTCATCTCCAGAACAAATTGAAAAAATTTGACATCGGCGACACTGTAAGTGAGTGCGACTCCCCCAACGCCAATAGCTGAAAGTCGCGCGCTCTGCTATGGCAAGACGACAAGAAGAC
>CAZUFQ010000524.1:0-5447 GCA_964618735.1 uncultured Enterobacteriaceae bacterium | reverse complement strand
GGTGTCCATGCAGGGCCAGATAGGTCTTGCCTGCGTAATGCCACTGATACCGTTTGTGGACGCGGAGCCCGAGAAAATTGTGAGTCAACCTGAACAACAGATGGTCATGGTTGCCGCCGACCCACACCACCTCGACGTTGCGTTCCGGCGCACAGAGCAGTCGGAGGTAAGCCAAGAGATTCCAGTGACTGCGCGGCAAGCGGCCGAAATTCAGATCGTCAAAAATGTCGCCCAGTAAAATCAGCCGTTTGAATGTGTAACGCTGCAGCGTTGCAAGAAGGGCGTCAGCGCGGCTCAGGTCAGTGCCAAGATGGATATCCGAGACGATAAACGTATCGAGGGCCTGGCCGAAAGGTTGAGTTCCAACCTGGCACGATAACAATGACGAAACTTGAGGGATAGAACCGTCGTGCACGATGATCTACCTCCACCTAACAACCCTAACAACCAGGCCCTAGTCTACACGCACGATATTACAGGCTCGTCGTCAGGCGATGAAATTTTCATTACATCAGGGACTGCTAAGAAAAGGATGATGGGAGGGTTTGTCGCGATGTGAGCGCGATGGCAGGTTTTTATTAAATCAATCTCTTACTGTGAGAGGAATCAATAAAATGGCGTCGTCAACTTGTTGAGCGCCGTTCGGCGCGATCAGGAGCCCCGCTGCAGGCGAATCTTAGAGCAATTTTTCATTTGGATTTCTCTCATCAGATTCCCCTCACCCGCGGCCGCTCCGCGTCTGCTGCCCTCTCCCCCGCGGGGGAGAGGGATAGGGTGAGGGGCGTCTGACAAACCTGTCTAAGGTAAACTCATTTGCAATTTGCTCTAGGGTAACCTTCGTATAGAGTTCTCGACTTGGCTCAAACTTGCCCTCAACTATGCGTCTAAGTTGAGAGGGTCCAACGCCGCCGCATCCCCGCGCAGCATACGTTCATATCCATCCTCTCCCATATCGCAGAACAGCTCGACCATATTTCCTTCCGGATCAGAAAAATACACGCTGTGGGTAATCTTATGATCCACCGCGCCGGCAATCGGCACTCCGCGCACTTTGAGCTCTTGGTAACAGCTCTTCAATTCATCATGGCTTCCGACTTGGAGGGCAAGATGGTGCAATCCTGTCAATGTCGGCCTTTGCGTTTGTGCTCCGGCTGGAGCTTGGATCACTGCAAGATCATGATGTTGTTTTCCCAGCGAAAAAAAGACTCCTTTCGGTCGTTTTGTCCTCGCTACAACCTCAAATCCAAGCACTTCGGTATAGAACTTCTCCATTTTTTCTAGATCTTGACCATTTAAGACCACATGACCGACTTTGCGGGGATGAATCATATTTGTTTCTCCTTTTTGCCATTGTATGAGCCGAATTGGGCAAAAAATAAAGCCCCGAAACGACAACCCGATGTAAAAGACAAGGGTGTCAGCGGGGATAAGTGTGTCCTCGCCTGACTATCATTAGGAAAGGCAGAGCTTAGCTATGGGTTTCTTCGATCGGTTACGCGGGCGATCTCAAACACAATCGACGCCTCCGCCAACGGCCTTTGAAAAAGCTATTGCCGTACAGCATCAGCAAGAACAACAGCTTGCTAGCGGACAGGTGAGTGAAATCGACCTTCGTGCTGATCAGCTCAACCAGCAGGCGCTGCACTTCTATGAATCGGGCCAACGAGATGAGGCAAACGCAGCGTGGGAGGAAGCTCTCACGTATGACCCTCGGCATCCAGAAACAATCTATAATCAAGGGATATTACAGTGGCGGCGAGGCTTACTCACCGATGATCTTTTGCTTGAACAGCTTGAAGGAGTACAAAAAATACATGGCGAGTTGCCTCGCATACAGGCGCTTATTGCCCGGGTGCATCTTGAGCGTGGGTCAATAGAAACCGCCCTTCCACTACTTGAAGCTGCAGTACGCCAAACTCCAGGAGATATACAGCTTCAAGAACTCCTCGCGTTCGCAAGGTCCGGCAAAGCGCCGCGGCGCTTTGCGCTTTATCGTCTGGAAGGCCACACTGGGCCCGTAAATGCGGTCTGCTTGAGCCCGAATAAACAGTTCGCCTTTTCTGGCAGCGACGACAAAACAATTAGGATATGGGAAGTATCGAACGGCCGGTGTTTGCGAGTGCTCCGCGGGCACGATAATTTTGTTTCCGCTTTGTTCCCCAGCGCTGACGGTCGCGTGGTGCTTTCCGGCAGCAAAGACGCAACGCTTCGCACCTGGGACGTGGCCACAGGCCGTTGCATACGCACCTTCTCCGAGGCGACAGATGAAGTCTACAGCATCTGCATGAGCAAAGATGGTCTTTTGGCGGCGTCGGGCGGCGTCGACAAAATGGTCTATTTCTGGGAAGTCGAAACTGGACAATTACTCAGGACCTGCGAAGGACACCGATACGCCGTTGCTTCAGTGGCGTGCAGTGCTGACCACCGCTTCGTGCTCTCTGGCAGCTTTGACCGTACGCTTCGCGTGTGGGACGTTGCTTCGGGTCGATGTGTACGCACGTTGGAAGGACATGTCGGGGAGGTCAATGCGGTCTGTCTTAGTGAAGATGGCCGATGGGCGGTGTCGGCCAGTAAAGATCAAACTGTACGCTTATGGGAGATGGAGACTGGACGTTGCGTCCGCACTTTCACCGGTCATACACATGCGGTCTCCTCAGTATCTCTCAGCGCAGATGGTCGGGTAATGGTTTCAGCAAGCTACGATCAAACCGTGCGTATCTGGGAGGTCGAAACCGGACGTTGTCTGCGCACTCTTACTGGACACTCGAGTGATGTAGACTCCGTGTGGCTGAGTCCGGATGGGCGTCTCGCTCTGTCTGGAGGATATGAGACTGCCCTGCGGTTATGGGAAATCACTCCTCAGTCCCAAGAAATCTGCACCTTACAAGAAGCGCCCTCAGAGAGCATCGTCGAACAGATGACAAGCCCGGCTGAATTCACCAATCTCCTAAAAAGCGGGGAGGAAGCACTCCAGGAACGACGCTTCAGTGAAGCCCTCGCGCTCGTCACGCAAGCACGCACCCTTCCTGGAGGAGAACTCGCGCCGCAGAGCGTGGACCTGTGGGCGCGCTTGTCGCTCGTCTGTCCACGTGTCGGCCTTCGCACGGTGCGCCCCATCCGCATCTTGGAGGGCCATAGCGAGCCAGTCCGCTCCGTGCTGCTCAGTGCCGATAGCGGCAGCGGCCTCTCGAGCGGATGGGATGGGACTATCCGTTTGTGGGATCTAACAACAGGTCAATGTCAACGTATTCTGACTGGACATGAAGATTGGGTCATGACGCTTAGTTGGAGCCAGGATGGGCGACAGGTGCTTTCCGGAAGCGACGATAAAACCCTCCGCTTATGGAATCTAGTCACTGGGAAGAGTGTGCGAACTTTTACTGGACACAAGCTAGGTGTTACCTCCGCCTGTCTCAGTGAAGACGGCTACTGGGCTCTTTCCGGCAGCCAGGATAAAACGCTGCGGTTCTGGGAAACAGCGGCAGGTCGCTGTTTACGAACGTTTGAAGGACACAGCGGCATCGTCACGAGCGTCGGACTGAGTCCGGACAGCCGTTGGGCATTTTCTGCTAGTATCGACAAGACCATACGACAATGGGAAATCACGACGGCAGAGTGTCTCCAGGTCTACGAAGGACACACTCGTAGAGTCAATGCCATTTGTCTCAGTCTCGATGGCCGCTGGTTACTCTCGGGCAGCAGCGACTGTACCCTCCGCCTTTGGGAGGTGAAAACCGGACGTTGTGTGCAGGTGCTCACCGGACATAGCGAACCCATTACTGCCGTGCTCTTAAGCGCAGACGGACGCTTTGCCGTCTCAACCAGCACGGATAAAACCATCCGGCTATGGGATCTGGCGGACGAACAAGGCCACAGTTGGAGTGAGTCCTTAGCCGATAAAGTATTTGCGGTTGCACTGAGCAAAGATGGACGTCGGCTGCTTTCCGGAGGAGACGACAAAGTTCTCCAGCTCCGGGAAATAGAATGGGAACTGGAGGCGCGCGACCTCGAAGATTGGGATCAGGGCGTCTCTCCTCTGCTCGAAACATTTCTGGCGTCTCATGTGCCCTACGTGAAAGAGTTACGCGCGGATCGAGATCTGTCAGTTGAGAAGATTTTGCACGCGCTCACTCGCCAAGGAAAACCAGTGTGGAAAGACAATGACGTGCAAACGTTCCTCGAACCTCTTCCGTACGTAGGCTATGGTTGGCTACGCCCGGAAAGTGTGCGCGCACGACTCGAAGAAATCGCCCATCAATTGCAATAAATTCAATAAGGTTCTCCTTTCGCTTGACAGCTCCCAACCTCTGCTTGATGATAGCCTCCACACTGTTACACACGAAGAGGAGGTTGGTGAATGGACGACGGGGGCGTCAGGCAAAAACCTGAACAACAGACATGGGTGCGACTGTGGAGCGGGCTCGCGTTGCTGTGCGCGCTGTCCTTGCCTGCCCTAGTGAATGCCCGGCGAGCAGCGCAGACGCCTGCGCCACAGCCGGGACGAAATGTTGAAGACATTGAGGAAAGCACGCCAGCAAAAAAGAAAGCCGCAGGGGAAAAAACTGAGCCCTATCGGCACGCCATCCTTATAGAATCCGAAAGCGGCAAGGTGCTGTTCGAGAAAGACGCTCACACGCCAATGCCGCCAGCGTCGATGGTCAAAATGATGACCACATTGATTGCTTTAGAGAGAGTCCAAAGCGGTGCCATTCATCTCACGGATCCTGTCACGGCTTCCCGCTGGGCCGCAAAAATGGGCGGATCACAAGTCTATCTGAAAGAAGGCGAGGTCGAGACTGTCGAAGAATTGCTCAAAGCCGTCATGATTCACTCGGCCAATGACGCGGCGGCGGCGATCGCTGAATATATTGCCGGCAATACTGATGCGTTCGTCGATCTCATGAACGAAAAGGCCGAGCAGCTTGGGTTAAAAGAAACCCACTACTATAGCGTGCATGGATTGCCCGCGGCGGCCGGTCAGAAAGACGACGAGATGAGCGCGTACGATCTCGCCATGCTCGGGCGTGAACTCATGAAATACCCCGAAGCGGCGAAATGGGCTGCAACCACTCAGGAGCCCTTTCGCGACGGGCAATTCACTCTTGTCAATCCGAATCACTTGCTGCGGCAATATCCCAGTGCTGACGGTATTAAGACGGGTTTCCACAATAAAGCCGGGTTTTGTGTCACTGGTAGTGCGAAGCGGAATGATCTGCGACTCATCGTCGTGATCATGGGGTCGACCACCAAAAAAGATTGTTTCGGCTCGGCGGCGCAGCTTCTTAATCAGGGCTTCGCCAGCTATCGGATGTACGTACCAGTCAAACAGGGGGCTTCGCTAGGGAAAGAAGCACAAGTGAAAGGCGGAGTCGAAGATCGGGTTGCCCTCGGTCCGGCTGAGGATGTAAAGGTGTTAATTAACCGTGGGCGAGAAAAACACGTGCAAA
>CAZUFQ010000523.1:4703-5451 GCA_964618735.1 uncultured Enterobacteriaceae bacterium | reverse complement strand
AACGGGTGATTGTAATGTTTCGGGGTTTCTGCCTGCCTGTTTTGCAAGTTTCCTTAGCGTCGCCATATCTTGCTGAAAGCTCGCCGCACTCTGCACGAAGGGATACCAGCCGTCATACGTCCGGACCACTCGCTCCATCGCTTTCTGGCCCAATGCGCCCAGGAGCACTGGTGGACCAGAGGGTTGCACAGGCTTAGGTTCGCAACGCACCGCGGGGAAGCGGACTAATTCACCTTCATAACTGGCCTCAGGTTGAGTCCACAGCACCCGCATCGCTTCCACGCTTTCCCGCAGGCGTTTCCAGCGCACGCCGAATCTCGTGCCCATCAGTTCTGTTTCTTCTTTCAACCATCCGGCGCCAACGCCGAGAATGACTCGCCCTTTTGAGTACATATCTAAACTCGCAACTACTTTTGCAGTGATGAGAGGATCCCGCTCAGGCAAGAGACAAATGCCAGTGCCCAGCTTGATAGTTTTTGTCACCGCTGCCGCAACGGTCAACGCGATAAAGGGGTCGGTCCAGCGACCGTAATGCTCAGGCATCTGCCCATCCCGCGACGCCGGGAACGGCGTCACTCGGTGGATAGGCACAACTGGATGTTCGGGAATCCACAAGGAGTCGTAGCCCAGAGCTTCCACTTGTCGCGCGATCTCAGCCAGATCGCCACTTTGCGCGGTAGCCGTGGTCGAAATGCCGATATTCATGGTATTCCTCCTTTTACGACCGATGCTTCTTGGTTGATATCGA
>CAZUFQ010000523.1:0-4693 GCA_964618735.1 uncultured Enterobacteriaceae bacterium | reverse complement strand
AGCCGAGGAAAGCCAAGGCGGCCGCCACATAGAACGCGCTCTCCCAACCAAAACGGCGAGCAAGGATAGGCGTAAGTGTTGGAGAAATAGCAGCTCCTAAGTGAAGGCCCATGTTGACGAAGCCCGTCACCGTGCCGGCGTACACTCGCACTAAGTCGATCACCGCAGCAAAGATTACGCTGGAAGAGAAAAATAAGGCCCCTCCTCCTAGGGAAAGAAATAGGACAGCGAGATAAGGATCAGCGACAGCGGCCCCAATACAAATGGTGCTTCCGCTGAGCAACAGGCTGCTACAACCAATCCCACACCGTCCCAGTTTTTTCCCAAACCGTTGACAGACGCGGTCTGATAACCAACCCCCAAACGGCGCCGCCACCGTCCCAACCGCAAACGGTCCCGCCCCATACACCCCGCCGCTAAGCGCAGAAAATCCGCGCACATTAACAAGGTACAAGTAGAACCAGGATACATAGACGTAGAGGACATAACCGCCGATAAACGTAGCGCCGCTCAAAAACCACAGGTCAGTCCTCTGACTGAGAATCGCCCTCCAGGGCACGGGGCCAAGCACTGGACCCTGGTTAGAGGCGGACGTCGCAGTCAGCGCAATATGCTGCAGCTCCGCAGCATTCACCCAAGGATGCTCTTCCTGCCGATCCGTCGTAAACCAATACCACACTAAGGCTGCAACAATGCCCATCCCGCCGGCCAAGAGAAAAGACATTCGCCACCCGAACGTGACCATGATCCACGCCACGAGTGGCGGGGTCACCGCCGCGCCAAAAGCGTTGCCGCTCAGGACGACGCCGAGCGCCAGCCCGCGTTCTTGCGGCGCTACCCAATTGGTTATTACCCGGTTGTAGTTGGGAACCCCCGTTCCTTCGCCGAGACCAAACAGTACGCGTACGATGACAAAGGAGCCCATCACTCCAACGAGCGAGGTGAGAAACCAATCTCCAGCAAGAGCAGTGAGCATAGTAAATAGGGACCACCAGCACACAGCGCCCGCTAATACGCGCCGGGGGCCAAACCGGTCGCCTAACCATCCGCCTGGAATTTGAAAGAGAGCATAACTCACCAGAAACGCGCTAAAAATCGACCCAATCTGCACCTCGCTGAGGTGGTATTCCGACATGATGTACTTTGCAGCCACCGCAATACTCACCCGATCAATAACCATCAGCATGTAGATACAGAACAGCAGGGCCACGATCAGCCAGCGGGTGCGGGTGGGAGTATTACTCATAAATTTTAGCAAGCGTCTTCGTCGGCGCGGAGTCTCTCAAAGGTTAATACCCGCCTTGTTTGTCCACGACGTTATCCAGAGGTTCACCACGCAAAAACTTGCGAAGGTTGGCGCGAAAAATAGCAGTCGCGTGTTCCCAATAGCGGGAGCGTAACCCGGAACAATGGGGCGTCAGAAAAACATTGGGGAGGTGAAATAGTTCGCTCTCCGGCGGTAAGGGCTCCACCTCCGTCACATCGAGTCCCGCGCCGGCGATCCACTGTTCTTTGAGCGCACGGATCAGCATTTGTTCTTGGATGATAGCGCCCCGGCCGACGTTCAGAATATAGGCGGTTGGTTTCATCAGCCGCAGTTCTTGTTCGCCAATGAGTCCTTGGGTCTCCGGCGTGAGCGGGGCCGCGATAACGACAAAGTCTGACGTGCGTAACAACTGGGGCAAACCGTCCGCTCTGTATAATTCATCAACGCACGCAGGTCGTGCGGCCGGGTTTCGTCGTGTAGCAATCACCCGCATCCCGAGGGCTTTCACACGTTCCGCCACCGCCAGTCCAATACTGCCGAGCCCGACGATACCTGCAGTCTGTTCGTACAGCTCCGAAAACGTAGGGTACAGGGCAAACATCTCCCGCCGCGCCCACTTCCCTTCCAATTGCAAGCGGTACGCTTCGTGCAGCTTACGCGCCAGAACAATCATCACGCCCAGCACGTGTTCAGCAATTGGGATGGCGTGGAGTCCACGCGAATTTGTGATGATGGTCTGACTCGTGATCATTTCAGGAAAGAGCACATGCGTAGCTCCAGCCGAAGGCAGATGGAGCCATTGCAGGTGTTTAATGACGGCAAATTCTTCCGGGCTTAACCGCAAGGTAAAAAGAACATCAGTATCGGCGAGTTCAGTCCGTCGTTGGGCGGGATCAGACAGAAGTCGCACCGAAGCAGCAGGAAACTCCTCTTGCAGTTGTTGAGCGAGAGAAGCGGGAAAATCAGGAAACCCGCCCAATCCGGCGGAACCAGCAAATGCAATGCTCACCTTTGTCATACTGTTCTCCTTGTGACAACTCTTCCAAATCATGCCGTGTTGCTTTTGCTATAGAAACGCCACAGCAAGATGTGGAGCGCCACAGGTGTGAGCCTTCTTGGCTTCTGATTCCCTCGCCCCTTGGGGGAGAGGGCTAGGGTGAGGGGATGGTTGCAGCGATCACCCTCTCCTGTGTCCTCTCCCCTCAAGGGAGAGGAGAAAAAAATCACTCCCTGCAGCCCGTATCTTGGTGTGTCTTCCCTATAGGCGCACTCCACGACATGATCCTCCTCTTTTTTTCTGACTCTTCCTTTACCCTCTTTAACCACATGCTGGCAAGGGAAGGAGTTTGACAGATAATGACGGCTCGGCGTAAGGAAAAGGAGTGGAAAAGAGCAACGAAATGAGTCAAGGCGAGATTCGTCGCCTCGCCGCGATCATGTTCACCGATATCGTCGGCTTTAGCCGCCAGATGGGCGCGGATGAAAGCCGCACGCTTCGGCTATTGGCTCTCCATAACCAGATCATCCGGCAAGCAGTTGCAGCCTACAACGGCACGGTCATCAAGATCATGGGCGACGCCTTCCTCGTGGATTTCCCCTCGGTGGTCAACGCCGTGCAGTGCGCCCAACAGATTCAGGCTCAGTTCCGTGCGCATAACGCGGAACACGAACCAGCGGAGCAGATTCATGTGCGCATCGGCATTCACCTGGGCGACATTGTCCAGCAAGAGGGCGATGTATTTGGCGACGGTGTAAACGTGGCCTCGCGGCTGCAAGGGCTGGCGGAGCCCGACACTATTTGCATCTCGCACATCGTCTACACCGAGATTGAGAAGAAACTCCCCCTAGGCGCAGTCGTTCCTCTCGGGCAACCAAAGCTCAAGAACATTGTCCAGCGCCAGGCTGTCTACCTACTCCTCCCCGAAGCCCCCAAAGCGTTCCGCCAACGTCTGCAAGTCCAGCGACTGAAGCTTTCTCGTCGGGTGCGCCCCGCCCAGCATCTAGCGCTGGCGGGACTGCTGCTCATCGTCGGGACACTGCTCGCCGTTCGCTATCTTCCCTTTTCCTCCCCTACCACCCAACCCCCAATTCCTGGCCCCCCGGCCCTGCCGCTGCCGGACAAACCGTCGATTGTCATCTTGCCTCTTGTCAACATGAGCAATGATCCCGAGCAAGAGTATTTCAGCGACGGCATCACGGAAGACATTACTAGCGATCTCTCCCGGATCTCCAGTCTCTTTGTCATCGCTCGCAACTCGGCGTTCACGTACAAGGGCAAGGCGGTGAAGGTGCAGGACGTGAGCAAAGAGATGGGGGTACGCTATGTGTTAGAGGGTAGCGTGCGCAAGGCCGACAATCAGGTGCGCATCACTGCGCAATTGGTTGACGCCACCACCGGCGGACACATCTGGACCGAGCGCTACGACCGTCCGTTCAAAGACATCTTTGCCTTACAAGACGAGATCCGACACAAGATCGTGTTTGCACTGAAGGTGAAGCTGACGCTGGAGGAGCAAGAACGTTTTAAGCGCGCTCCGACCAACAGCCTGGAGGCTTATGATTACTACCTGCGCGGGGTAGAGTTTTTTCTCCGCGCGCAGCACGAGACGAAAAAAGAAGCCAATGTGCAGGCGCGACAGATGTATGATAAAGCTCTGGAGTTGGATCCACAGTATGCAGCAGCATATGCAGGGTTAGGGTGGAGTTACTGGTTCGATTGGTTCTATCAATGGAATCCGGACCGCCTGCAATCGCTGGAGCGAGCTTTTGAACTGACGCAAAGAGCTATCACTTTAGATGAGTCCCTCTCCCGAGCCCATGCGCTCTTAGGCTATATCTATCTGTTTAGGAGACAATACCAGCAAGGCATTGCTGAGGCGGAACGAGCTGTCGTCCTTGGTCCTAGTGATGCCCAGAACTATGCAGTTCTGGGAGTGAGCCTTGTTTATGCAGGGAGGAAAGAGGAAGGCGTCAGGTTTATCGAGAAGGCAGTGCGCCTCAATCCCCGTCATGCCGTGTACCTCGGAAACTTAGGCTGGGCTTATCGTGCAGCAGGACGATATGAGGAGGCGCTTGCACCCCTGAAGCAGGCTCTCACCTTTACCCCCGACTTTCAATCTTTCCGTGCGAACTTGGCGGCCTGCTACGCTGAATTAGGTCAGTTGGAGGAGGCTCGTGCAGAGATGGCAGAGGCCCTACGGCTCAACCCTGCCTACTCTCTAGAGGCGCTGAGGCAAACGCTTCCCTACAAAGATCCAGCGGATTTAGAGCGATTTCTTGAGGGCTTGCGCAAGGCGGGGTTGAAGTGAGCTAAAGTGAGAGCGGAGATGAATAAGGAAACGAGGCTTGCCTGCGCACAACTAACGCTCGCGGGAGCTACTTTACTTTTGCCAAATGAAGATTTCCTTTGCTGCATCTCCTGCTGCC
>CAZUFQ010000522.1:0-5461 GCA_964618735.1 uncultured Enterobacteriaceae bacterium | reverse complement strand
GGTTATTCAATCATGCAGATTTTGATGGATCTGTCATTCGGACTACTTTTGGATCCAACGAGGCGGAATCCTGGCTAACGAGGGAAAAGCTGACTGTAACCTAGCGCTCATAAAGACTCCTTCACTATTGAAGGGCGTCTTGTCAACATTGTCTCTATAAGACTCGGGAGTTGCCGTCCAGGAATCAGAGACCTCTATTCAAAACTTCTTTACTTTCCAGAAATGGCCTGGTTGATCTTGAAAAAGACGTCACTATTGTCCATCACGCCTGTGAACAAAAACGCCTTCGGTCCGAGGGCGGATAAGGGGATGTCGTTCGCAGTATGCACAGCAGTGACATCCTCAACTTGGCCAGTGATGAGAAACCCTCCTGCCGTATCACGTTTCAGGGGATCGGCAGGGTACAGGTTGAGAGGAGATTTGCCGACAAAGGGCTGCTGACTGTCTTGCAGCGGTAATTTGTTGGTCAGCCAGTCCTCAAAGCGATCGGCGTTTGCGGCATAGCCGACGAGCATGCGGTTATCGATGTCTGTAGTGACTGGATATCCATCAGCGGCGATCTCATAATGGGGAAACCCTGCGGCGTCATAAGTGCCAACAACACCATTGCGGGGTCCCCCTACTCCTGTCCCCGCGCCAGACGTCGAACGGGTAACTAAGTCGGCGTTGCTCACACGCGAGCCGCCTATAATACTCACACCGGCGCACTCATGGTCGGCAGTCACAATAATAAGGGTGTTCGGATTTCCTTCAGCGAATTTTTTCCCGACCGCGATGGCGCGATCGAACTCGATCGTGTCTAAAATCCAGCGTTCGGTATCCATGTTGTGCGCTTGTTTATCAATGGAAGCCCCTTCCACCATCAGGACAAACCCTTCTTTGTTCTTACTCAACACTTGGAGCGCTTTTTCCGTCATTTCGTCGAGCATCGGCTGGTCAGGGAAGCCATAATCGTCAACGACTCCCGGAGATTGTGAGGCTCGACGCTTGTCGATTTTATCCTTGGCGATGTTCATATTGGAAAAAGTAAAGAGCCCAAGAAGCTTGTCGTCGGTCTTCGGCGATACATTCTTTAACTCGGTGTTATTCGAGACGTAGGTGAAACCGGCGGCCTGGAAGTCGCCAAGTAAGTCCCGTTCGGGGTCAAGTTTCCCCGGCGTGGAGCCCCATGCGGTGGAAAGCTCTGCCGGCAAGACATAGTCGTTTGCCGTACGCCGTTGCGAGCCGTTGTCGGGTTGAGGCGCAATCGAATTTGACGGATTGGGAAGAAACCATTTGCGTCCACCCCCCATCAGCACGGTCAGGCCGGTCAATTGACGATCATCCAGATATTGGTCGACGATCCCCGTGCCCGCCCCACGGTTTGCGGTATGCACGGCCATGGCCGCCGGAGTAGCGTCGAAAACATCAGCCGTTGTCACTATGCCCAACGCCTTGCCTCGCGTGCGATGCAGATATTCGGACAGGTATTCAATCCGTGGGTTATCGAACGGGTCCGTGGTATCATCCGGGAAGACGCCTTCCTGACTGTTCTGGTGCTTATTGCCGGTCACATAGGTGGACATGCCGGGGGCAGAATCAGTTACAATCGAGTTTAGAGAGTGCGTCATCACCATGCCCGTATAGGGAAATGTGTCCATGGCTAATCTGGCGTTAGCCTTTCCTTGGGACACGCCAGCAACCATAATCCGCGCGGCGGTCCGGTGCGCTGTTCCCATGCCATCACCGAGAAAAATGATCACATTCTTCGCCCGATGTCCTGACGAACGAGGATCGACGATTTCAAAATTTCCCGACGCCTCCACCTTTTGTCCGTCACTTTGGGTAGCAACGACGGTCAAGATGTGGAGACCACGGCTCTCGCTAGAATACGCGCGCAACGTCGCCACTGTTGTGCCGGCAGGCAGTCCGCTCACTAACCCATCGATTTTCAATGTAGTCGGGTTATTGTTGACTGGCAGATTGTCAACAAGAAAGCTGACCGAGGTGATTGTCTTCCCTGGACCGTCTGGCTGGATAGTTGCCTGAAGATCAAAACGTTGTCCAAGGATGAACCGTGAGATGTAGGGTGGGTCCATCCGCCCTGACGTGAAAAGGGTGGATGGCGGCGTGAGTCGAGAAATGAGCGGAGCCGCGTACACGGTGGGTTGAATCGCAAGCAGAGCAACACTCGCAAAGAGCACGCTCAGAGTGCGATAAAAGATAAACTTCTGAAAACGCATATATAGACTCCTCCTTGGGTTAAAGGGTTAAACTTCATGTGGTAAGAGCGAACTTCCCGAGAAAACTCGGCTCTATTGGGGAATTGGTTGGGGCCGCGAATTAAGCGCTGCTTGCCGTATTGATTCTGCGATCGCCGGTGGAACAGTATCAAGCGTGAGTCGGACAAGGGAAATCCGACCATCCACTTCCTCTTGATTCCCCACGCTCAGGCTGCCGGTCAGCAGAAGAGGTCCCGCCAGATAGGGCACGATCTTATCTTTGTACCCTGGGAGATGGACAAATATGGTGGCTGGTGGAAGATCGTCGGCGAGCCCGTATTCATGATCATGAAGCTGCAACGGGAGCGCAGCAAACAGAAAAACTCCTGGGTGCGGATCTCCCTGCTTTACCATGTACCCGAGAATACGCACTCGTTTCCCATCCAGGCTCCGCAGTTTTTGTGTTAACGCAAGACCGCGAGGACCAA
Organism: uncultured Enterobacteriaceae bacterium; assembly: GCA_964618735.1. Taxonomy (GTDB): domain Bacteria; phylum Desulfobacterota; class Binatia; order Bin18; family Bin18; genus SYOC01. Next base: position 2,772 of record CAZUFQ010000522.1, on the reverse strand, counting down.
CGGGGAGTTCAAAGAACTCGTTGAATTTGAGATCGGTAACGTCATCGGACGGAGATAGAAGAGCGCGTGCTGGAGAAGCGTCTTCTTTCCCTGTAGAGGCGGCCGTTTCCTCTTCCTCCGCAAGTTGGAATGAAGACTCGGGATGGGCTGCAACTAGGCCGGGACCAAAGACCAAGGGGACAGTAATGAAGGTAAGGACAAGGAGCACCGCATGGAGAAAAGAACTCCCCACATCACGCCCCGATGAATAGATAGAAGCCGCCTTGGATGCCCACCATGTACACATGTGGGCTTACCTAGCTGGCGTTTGTAAAACACGGATGAAAATTCTATGAACTTTCTGTTACCCCCACTGCCGGTAAAGTACTTGCGTTCGGTGCGCCCTACGTCGCTTGACATAGTGAAAGCGGATGATAGGCCCAGGCCGGAGCGTCTTCTGACCTCTCAAGCTTGCTCAAGCAGACAAGAAAAAACATCTTTACATTATTATTTATAAAGCCGTCGTGGTCGACGCAATGGCTCAGCTGTATCTGCACGTCCAGGCCGAGGAATGGGGCCAAAGGCTTTATGAAGAAACCAAACGCGTCGCCGAAAATCATCAACACAAAACGGAAACCCCGGATGCAACGCAACCGCATCCCGACCGGAACAGGCTTTGATTACCTGGCGTACGTTCTCTTGGATACGGTGGTGGATCAATATTCCCCGATCTTGGAAGACCTGGGGGAGCGTTTGGAAGCGCTTGAGAATGAGACGCTGCTTAATCCTTCTGTTGATATTGTTATCTGCATCCACCCAATAAAACAGCATCTGCTCATGCTGCGGCGCGCGTTGTTCTAAACCTGACCCGGGTTTGCATACCTTATCCTCGTCCTCTTTGCAATTTTTTCTTCATCGGCGGACAATTCTTCATTTTGTAGACAATGCTCTTTCGCTACTCCCGACCGCGGCGCCTCTAACGTGCAATAACATGGAGGTCCTGCTTACGGAGTTCAACCTGCAGCGTTTTTCCCACGGCGAGATCTAGCCGATGATAGGCATACGCCGGAAGCAGAATCTCCAGATCCGACGGAGCAGCTTCCCCGTTAACGCGAAATTGTAAGGTGTACGTTTCCGCTTGCATGTATTGGTTGACGATCGTCCCAGTCAGGAGATTGTCCCGCACGCGCCCCGGTGGGTATTCGGGACGAACCACTAAAATCTGGGTAGGACGGATACAGAGAAACACCGAAGCGCCTAGCGGCCACAATGATGGCGGCGCGGCAATCTTGTGTCCGTTCCATCGTACCCACAACGTGTGCTCGTCGTATGTCTCAACCACGGCGGGAAGCACATTTCTCGTACCTACAAACTCCGCCACCCGCGGCGTAGCGGGACGAAAGAATACCGTATCCCGCGTTCCCTGCTGAATAATCCGTCCGCAATCGTAGACAATCACCTGTTGACCGAGAGCAAAAGCATCGACCAGATCGTGGGTAACCAGGAGAATGATAATACTCAAACGTTCCTGAATTTGCGCGAGTTCCTGGCGGAGAGTGCTACGCAACGGCGCATCAAGAGCAGCGAACGGTTCATCGAGTAAGAGAAGCCGCGGCTGCGTCGCTAACGCCCGGGCCACGGCTACGCGCTGTTGCTGGCCGCCGGAGAGTTCATGCGGGCGACGACGCTCCAGTCCCTGCAAGTCAAATAAGTCAAGCAGTTCGATCACCCGCTGTTTTCTTGTGCGCCGAGAGAGTTCTCTCAGCCCGAACTGAATATTCGCTTCAACAGTCAAGTGAGGAAAGAGCGCATAATGTTGCGGCACATAGCCAACGCGTCTTTTCTGCGGCGGAAGGTTTATCTCTCGAGGACTGTCGTAAAGAGATTCTCCGTCAATGACAATGCGTCCTTCGTCAGGCTGAAAGATCCCGGCAATCGACCGTAAGGTCAGGCTCTTGCCAGAACCGGAGGGACCGAAGAGAACCCCGACTCCAGACTCGATGGTAAAAGCTGCTTCTAAGCAGAATCCATCGAAGCGTTTCGCAATGGCAACCTCAAGCATACGCGCCAAACGGGCTGCGATGTAACAGGGTGCGGACTATAAAGAGCACGCTGAAAGAGATGAGAATCAAGATCATAGAGAGCACTAAGGCTACGGTTAAATCGGACTCCATGGCCATGTAAATCGCTAGAGGCATCGTTTGCGTACGGCCCAAAAAATTTCCGGCGAACATAATAGTGGCCCCGAATTCGCCGAGCGCCCGCGCCCACGTCATGACAGCCCCGCCGAGGAGAGCGGGAAAAGCAAGCGGCACGGTCACCCGCAGGAAAGTGCTGAGGGGGGAGTGGCCGAGCGTATACGCGACCCGCTCTAACTCTTGATCGACACTCTGAAATCCGGCGCGTGCAGCGCGTATGTAAAATGGGATACTGACAAAGCTCTGCGCCAGAATAACTGCCAGCGTGGTAAAGCTGATCTGTACCCCGATAAGATCAAGCCAAGCGCCAACCACTCCGCGTCGTCCAAACGCCATGAGCAGCGCCACGCCCGCCACTGTCGGGGGTAAAACCATCGGCAGATCAATAAGCGTATCGACCACGGCGGCTCCGCGAAATTGGCGACGTGCGAGCAAATAGGCAAGCGGAGTACCGAGCACGATCGCCACGACTAGGCTACTCAATGAGGTCACCACGCTCAGGCGTAGCGCTGCGATAACCAGAGGTTGTCGCAACGTCAGCCAGAGATTTTCCTGCGACTGCACCTTGAGAAAAATCGCCGCCACGGGCAAGCCA
>CAZUFQ010000521.1:0-5462 GCA_964618735.1 uncultured Enterobacteriaceae bacterium | reverse complement strand
TTCGACGTCATGCGGTGGAATTTTAACAATTTTGTCTGATGGATCCTGTTGGGAGAGGAGCAAGGCTATGGCAATTAGCGATATTCCTGAATACATCGAAGTGGCGCCAGGAGACTTAGTGCGCGCTGAACAGTGGAACGGCGTCCAACGACAGGTTCGCAACGGGCTGCGGACGCATCGACATGTCCGCGTAGCAGGTACGCCGCCGAATGACACGGCTGTAGTCGATGAAGCGCAGCAACTCGACACTTCGGAAATCGCCGATGGCGCGGTGACCGCGGCAAAGCTTGCGCCCGGAGCAATCTCGGCTAATGCGATTCCTGACGGCGCCATCACTTCTCCGAAGCTTGTGGATGGGGCCGTCACTGGGGTGAAAATCGCCAATAACAGTGTTGCGACGGTTCACATTCAGGACAATGCAGTCACCTCTCACAAGCTGTCTTTCCAGACTGTCAACACTGGCAGCACCGTCTTGGGGAATGGGTCGGTAGAGATGCTTGTCCAAGCGGCGGCGCCGAGCACGAAAACGACTATCTATTTCCCTACCCTTACGATTGTGGCGTCCAACGGGAACGACATATCCGATGTAGCCGCCGCAATTATCTATCGCCAGGCGGTAGGGGCTAACACTGTTGATGTTTATATCCGCCTGACAAATAGCGGCTTTGCATCTGCTAGTATTGGTTGGCAGGTATTAACTTTCAGTCAGTAACTAGTAGCTCACCAGGAGGATGTCGCAATGAACCAACGCGAAGTCATACGGCAAAGTTGGATGCGTCGCAAAAAAGCGGCGGCGCTCTCTTCTCATTTTCAGAAAGCGGACGAGTTTTTTCAGATGATCGACGAGCAAAAAGATCTCTGTTGGGAAGACTGGGTAGATGAGTTTCGCCGCAATTATTACGACGCTTTCGATTTAATAATACCGACACTGCTTGACACAGACGACCCCTTGATCACCTATAACTTAATTCGCTTTTCTGACCAGAACCAACCAAAAGAAGTAATTGCGCTCCAAAACGTTGCCCGCGAGTCTGGTAGTGAGCGGCATCAAATAACGCTTATGGCGCTGGCGAATACAAAGAAGAAAGAAGTAACAACTGTTTTACGAGGGAGAAAAGATCTCCCTCAAGCTGTCCGTCTCACTCTCAGGCCCCCGAGCGCCGCTCCGGCCGCTGGCGAGAAAAAAGGGGCTGAGTAGGAAAAGGCGACCTGAGAAGAGCAATGACGCTTGAGTCAGGCAAAACCTACATTGGGAAACTGTCTGCTCTCAGCCGTGAGCCGGACCCTATGGCTCTGCGGGTGCGACTGGAAGGACGCCTGTCTACGGGAGATTGGCAACCCTCCGCTCTTCCGGCAGCCGCGATCTTGTGTATCCGTAAATTTCGCGACCCGTCTCCGGGAAGTTTGCCGCTACAAGCACAGAACGGACAATCCGCTACGAACTGGGAGCGCGCTGTCCGCGCCGCCCTCGATCAATTGATTCGTCAAGCAGTGCGCCCTGCGCATGGCTCGGTTCCAGCTCATGCTGAAGCCGTGCTCTTCGCCGATCGTGCAGAGCTGCTTGCTTGTCTCGCTAATGATTGGTTAATCGGGCGGTTGACTCTGCATTGGTGGTGGCGAGGGCTGCTGAAAGGAATGGACTTGAGGCTCGCCGTAGTGCGTACCTGGTTGGACGCTCCCGCCTACGCTCCAGCCGCCCTGGCGCAGCTCTCACAGTGGGGTGCGGCTGTATCCTTTATCCAAACCTTTAGTGCGGCCGAAGCACAAAACTTGTTGCAAAGCGTTATCCTGCAATTTTCTCTCTGGGAACTTCACTCAGCACTTGCTTTGGTCCTGGAAGAAAACAAATCAGCCAAACATCGAGACGATCTGCTCAGGCCTCAGGCCCCACTCAGTCCTACACTGCCCCGTCCTTGGCGTCGCCGGGTTCCTGAATTTCAGAGTAACGAATTAACTTTGGAGCAGGAATGTCTACTTAATGTAAGCCTGATGCTGCAACGGGAGCCGCTTGTTGTCCGTAGCCCTATGTTTGCCGAAGCCGTGCGAAAATGGTCGTCCACAGCAACTCAGTGGAATGTTGCCTCGGATGATCATCCGACGTCCGAAATAGGGACAGCGCCTACTCGTGGCTTAAGGATGTTGAGTGAAGAACAAGCTGGGCTCCATCACTTGGTCGCTTTGGAAAGAGGGCGAACGCCTGTGACGCCCGAAATGAACGCAGCACCTGCTAATGGTTTGAGGATGCATAATACAGAAGAGACTGGACACCATCGGCAAGCTGAGCAAGCATCTTCACTGAATAAAGAGGAAAGCAGGACAGCCAAGAGGGGCGTTGAGGTTGAGCAAGATGAGAGACGCTTGCTTGGCGGGGGGAACGAGGTCCACGAAGCAGAAGCTTCACTGGTTGCCATACATACGGAGCCTTACCCTACGAGTTTTCCGTCAGTCATAGGAGTAGAGAACGAAGGGTCGTTCACGGTTCTTGCTCCTGCATTGGCGCAGCGCACCCCGCCAATCCTAGAAGCAGCAATCGACACTGCCTGGGGGGGTGTTTTCTATTTAATCAACGTTGGCCTCTTTCTGGGGCTCTATGGCGACTTTACCAGTCCTCGGCAGCCGGGTATTAGCCTGCCCATTTGGGATTTTGTCGCCCTGATAGGACGGGAACTGGTGGGCGAGCAAATTGAAGTCGATCCGGTGTGGACGCTATTAGCCGGGTTGTCAGGTCGAGACGCCGGAGAAGCGGCAGGCCAGAATTTTGCACCGCCAGAAAGCTGGCGTGTGCCATCATCTTGGCTGGAATCATTTCCCGAAGAGGAGGCATGGTGGTGGATGGTGGTGGATCGACGCTTGTGCGTGCATCATCCCAGAGGGTTCCTAGTACTAGACACGCCGCTTGAGGGACCCGATGCACAGCAACAACTGACGCGAGAGATGCAAGCCTATGGCTCTGGGATACTGCTGCGGAGAGCATTGTCTTCCCCAATGAACACTACCGGTGGTCTAGAACCCCTTCTGGGTTGGCTTCGCTGGCTTATGCCTTACCTACGTGCTCGTCTCCAACGCGCACTTGGTCTTCTCGAATCTGATGATCTAGGAAGCTTGCTGTGCGCGCAGCAGGCGCGCGTTCTCGTCACCGCTACGCATGTCGACATCAACATGTCGTTAGCGGAGTTGCCAATGGCTATTCGACTGGCTGGCCTCGATCGTGATCCTGGATGGGTTCCGGCTGCCGGGCGATTTGTAGCGTTTCACTTTGCGTAGAGGAACGAAAGCAATGTCTGCCTCTCCCTTTGCTGATCTACCGCGAACACCAGAGACACATTTTAAGCTATGGCTCTATGCGACTATCCTCCATCTGCTCAGGGAGGTAACGCAGGCGTTCGGCTCATGGGACGCCGTCTGCGGGCAGTTTCCTTTTCTACGGGGGTACTTTGATGAACTTGCCGCTCACGGGCTTGCTGAACTCGGCTCCACTAGTTCTACTGCTTGGTGGTGTGAAGCAGTTTATGCGTGGGAACGCGAAATTCCTGGTCATCTGCCGCTCCGCGCCTTGCGAGACGCTATTGAAATGGATGAAGCAGAGGTAATGGTGCTCCTGGGCATTGGTTTGATTGAGGAAGACGCACGTTTCGGAATGATATTCGAAGCATTACAAGCCGCCTCACGCCAGCCTCGGCCTACGATTGGTTTGCTGCAGTCTTGGTGGCGGATGTCATCCGACGGTGACGACGTCCGTGCAGAGTTACGGCGTCTCCAGAGGTTCGGGCTGGTGCAAGTGGTGAATCCCGATGCGCCGCGCAGTGAATGGATTTTGCAAGTGCCCGGGGGACTATGGGACACTTTACGAGGAGATATTATCACAGAGATTTTTCCGTGGGCGTCTTATCAACCTTCCGAACAATTGCTATTGGATGAAGAGCTCATTGCGCCGGAGCATCTTCGGCAATCGTTGCCGTCGATTATAGAATTACTGGCTTCTGGGCAGGTGCGGACACTTGTTGTTCGTGGTCCCCAGCACAACGGACGGCGGACACTCCTGGGCGCAGTGGCGCGACAACTTGGCTGGGGACTGCTAGAAATTAGGAGGACGGAAACCAGCATGGCGCCTCCGTTCAACGCGGACCACTGGAAAATGATCGGACCGCTGGCCACTTTACTGCATGCGGTCCCAGTCATTGTGCTGGATTTGACGCCGGGGGAAACTGCTGAGTTGCCCGCTGTACAAGGATATGACGGACCAGTGGGGATCGTGCTCGGGCTGCAAGGCGGCTTGCGTGGACCAAGCGCAGAACAAGCGCTGACCGTCACGTTGGATATTCCCGACGCCAATGCGCGCCAATGGCACTGGAGGGTTGGGCTCGCTGGACATCCCGTATGTGACCTAGAACTCATCAGCGAACGGCTACGGATGACCAGCGGCAATATCCGCCGCACCGCTCGCCTGGCGTGCTCGTATGCTGTACTTGCTGGCCGTTCTGAAGTGCTGCTGGCTGACATCCAACAGGCGAGTCGTGCGCTTCATCGCCAACACCTGGAAACCTTGGCGACGTATGTTCCCGTTTCTGGAGATTGGAGCAGCCTGGCGGTCAGTGTGGAAACCATGAATGACTTGTTTCAGCTCGAAACCCGCTGCCGCCATCGGGAGCGACTAAGCGACGCGGTAGGGCCTGCGTTAAGCGCCCAGTTGAATCCTGGAGTACGGGCGTTGTTTAGTGGTCCCAGCGGGGCTGGCAAGACACTGGCCGCGCGACTCCTAGCCTCGGTCTTACAAAAAGACTTGTACCGCCTCGATCTGTCAGCGGTGGTCAATAAGTACATTGGTGAAACCGAAAAAAACCTCGCCCAAGTTTTTGCCCGCGCCGAAGAACTCGATGTGATTCTCCTCCTTGATGAAGGAGATGCATTGCTCACGCAGCGAACGGATGTGCAAAACGCAAACGACCGCTACGCTAACCTTGAAACGAACTATTTGTTGCAGCGGATTGAATCGTTCAGCGGCATTCTGCTGATCACGACCAACGCGGCGGACCGCATCGACAGCGCGTTTCAACGGCGCCTGGATGTAGTGATCGATTTCCGTTCGCCAGACGCCGCCGAACGTTGGTTCATGTGGCAATTGCATCTTCCCAGCACCCATGCAGTTCCGCAAAATTTTCTCGACGAAGCTGCGCATCGGTGTGTATTGAGCGGCGGACAGATTCGTAACATCGTTCTCCACGCGGCGCTGCTTGCGCTTGACGCTGGTGAAACACTCGGAGCCGTGCATCTCGAAGCTGCGCTGCACCGTGAATATCGCAAGGCCGGCGCGGTGTGTCCGCTCCGTCGGTCGCCAACGTTGTCGGTCGTACGAGGGTAAATGACGATGGCGGCAACTGCTCGTGATCCGATAGTAAAGCCGGTCGCGCCGCCAGGGTCTACTCAGTCAGCGGCGACTTCCTCCTCGGCTCGTGTGACGCCGA
>CAZUFQ010000520.1:0-5462 GCA_964618735.1 uncultured Enterobacteriaceae bacterium | reverse complement strand
TTGGCTGTTGTTTTTCCTACTGCCTACTGAATGCTGACTACGGACAACTGCGGGCTGGCCTTTTTCAGATCGGCTTGCAATGTCCGACTCGCCAGAAAATAGTGAAACGCTGTCCACACATTCACGCACGCGAGCGTCAGCAAAGCGTACCGCAGCGATTCACTCCCGTGTCGAGCGCTGAACAGATCGCTCAAGATGCCGACAGTTTGAGGACCAAGCCCCAACCCAATAATGTTGGCGACAAACAAGATAATCGCCGAGGCGACAGATCGCATCTGCACGGGCACTAAGCCCTGATTCAACGCAAAGCTGGGACCAAGATACGTACCACCCACGAGCGCTGGTATGATCCCGAGCGACAATGCAGTACTGGTCTCTCTCGTTAAGTAGAAACAAAGAGAAAATGGTAAAGCGAGCAACATCGCGATGCTCACGATCCATACGCTCCAGCGAATATCACTTCTACCTAAGCGGTCCGCGAGCTTGCCTCCCATGAAAGTGCCAACCGCTCCTAAGACGCCAAAGCCCAAAGCGAGCAACATTCCGATTGTACCGCTCTGCAATCCATGTGAACGCACGAGAAAAGACGGCAACCATAACACAACTCCATAGCCGACAAACGACGCCAAGGTAACGCCTATGACAATGTGGCGCAGAGCTGGAGTTGACCACATATAGGTGACAACGTCCCGCAGACTCGGAGCCTCCTGAGATATGCTCTGTAATCCTTCTACGTAGCCGCGGGGCGGCTCTCGTAAAGAATAGCGCACCAGCAACGCCAATATTAAACCAGGCGCTCCAACAACCCAAAACGCCGCACGCCATCCGTACCACTGATTAATCCAGCCGCCGACTGAAAATCCAATCAGCAGTCCACAGTTAATCCCCAAGGAAAATATGCCCATCGCCGTTGCTCGCTCCGTTGGAGCGTACATATCGGCGATAATGGAGTGAGAAGGAGGGCTTGAGCCCGCTTCTCCTACTCCAACACCGATGCGCGCAAGCGCGAGTTGCCAGAAGTTTGCCACCATCCCGCACAACACCGTCATGCCGCTCCACGTCGCGAGCGCCAGGGTAATGATATTGCGCCGGTTGCTGCGGTCCGCCCACATGGCCATCGGAATCCCAAGCGTCGCATAAAAAATAGCGAAGGCGATGCCCGAGAGAAATCCTAACTGAGTGTCAGATAAGACGAGTTCGTGTTTGATCGGCTCCAGGAGGATCGCCAGGATTTGTCGATCAACGTGACTAGAAGTGAGAACGAGGAAAAGAACAAACAAGGCGTAGCGCCGATATTCTGGAGTAATGACTTCGATTGGCGAAGCGTGTGTTGTCGTGTCGGTGCGAAGTGGTTGTATTTGCAGATTCACAGACGGCCTTTCTGTTCAGGACGGTAAAGAGAAACGATAAGAGTTCAGTCTGGTCACCTTTCCCCAAACTTCATTACTCTCCTGCCACAAAACACATGAGATTGCAAACGAGCGAAGAGAAGAAGTGACGTTTATGAAAATTTAGCGCCGTAGGCTCACAGATGATTACCCAGAAGCTGCTAGGCGCATGGAACGCCTTGTGAGTAAGTGACGCTCCTACTTTCAAGAACAGAGCTCTAGCAAACTTGGTGCGGTACAACCCGCTGGGTGGCCCGCAGTGCGGATGCGGCTGTATTCGGCCTCTTTTCAAGGTGCGCCTTCTTTTTGCCTCCTGCTTTCTGTAATTTAAATATGGCTAGCATATTGTTACTTACAGGAGGCATTCGTGAACAACATTTCTCATCTTGCCGCAGTAGCTGCGGGTTTCATCTTTCTACTCGGAGGAGCCTTGAGCTGCGCCCCCCCTAGCTCTAACACCACCACCTCCTCCAATAACACCGCCTCTGGGGCCGCTGCTCTCCAAAACACCACCACTGGCGGCTTCAACACCGCCACCGGCTTCAATTCGCTGACGAACAACACCACGGGAGAATATAACACCGCCATCGGCTCTTATACATTGTTAAAGAGCACTACGGCCTCCTTTAACACCGCACTCGGAGGCGGGACGCTTGAAAATACTACTACTGGCGGAAGCAACACCGCTGTCGGCTTCAATGCGCTTTTTGCCAGCACGAGCGGCTACAACAACGCTGCAGTTGGATACGGGGCCGGATCTAAGGTGACAAATGGACATGATAATATTTATCTAGGCCACGAAGGAACGGGTAATGAATCAAATACCATGCGCCTCGGGCAAGCCCAGACAACGACCTTCATTGCCGGCGTCGCTGGCACGCGCGTGACCGGCGCGCAGGTGCTCATCAACAGTGACGGACAGTTAGGAACCTTGGCGTCCTCGATACGCTACAAACGCGATATTCAGGATATGGGAGAGAGCAGTCACAAGTTGCAACAATTACGTCCAGTCATTTTTCGTTATAAAGAGGACCAACAAGGGGTGCAGCAGTATGGATTGCTTGCTGAGGAGGTCGCGCAAGTGTACCCCGAATTGGTGGTGCGCAACGCGAAGGGGGAAGTGGAGACGATCCAATATCACGAACTGATTCCCATGCTGCTCAACGAACACAAGCGCCAAGCACAGGAGATTCAAGAGTTGAAAACCCAGAATGTGCGCCAGCAGCAGGAGATTGGAGCGCTGAAAACCACACTCCTGCAACAGAACGCCGCGGTAGCGGCTCGCCTGACACAATTGGAGAAGGCGGCTCGCACGGCCACGGTGGCAAGCCGGTAAAGTGGTCTGTCTTGGGCATGTTGATTCCTAATTTATTTACTTTTAAAAACTAGAGTGGATACGACTTATTTCGTAGGGGCACGGCGTCACCCATAAGTCACAACTTAAGGAGATTATCCGTCCTGAACCTGCACGAGGAGGTCCCTTCTCCCCCGCGGGGAGAAGGTCAGGATGAGGGGAATGAGAAGGAAAGCAACTATTAGACGCCCCTCACCCTTGCCCTCTCCCCTGCGGGGCGAGGGAATTGCCCGGAAACAGACGAGGAAAACCGCTATAAGTTGAGGCTGGTGAGCGTCCGCGCCCCTACAGACTTGACACCTTGCCGTAAGAGGCCCGGATTGCAATTCCATCCGGGCCCGAATCTAGCGTCCCTTCTCACTCAACAGCAACTGCTTCCGCAGGCTGGTCGTCAAAGAAGCTGTACAACGCAGGGACAACCACGAGCGTGAGCAGAGTGGAAGTGATAAGGCCCCCGATCACGACGATGGCCAACGGCCGTTGCACCTCAGACCCCGGACCAGTAGCGAACAGAAATGGCGCTAAGCCCAAAGCGGCCACGGTTGCTGTCATCATCACTGGTCGGAAACGGAGCTTCGCCCCCTCAACAATCGCTTGTCGCCGCACCATACCTGCCTCTCGCAAGCTGCGGATATACGAAACCAACACGACTCCGTTTAGCACCGCGATCCCCCACAAGGCAATGAAACCGACCGACGCCGGTACGGACAAATACTCGCCGCTGAAGTACAGGGCGGCGACGCCGCCAATCGAGGCGAAAGGCAGCACGAGAATGATCAAGGCGGCAAAACGAAGCGACCGAAACAACAGGAACAGCAAGAAGAAAATGGCGCCAATAGTAATAGGTACGATAATCATCAGGTGGCGACGGGCGCGCTGCATGTTTTCAAATTGGCCGCCCCATTGGTAGTAATAACCTGTCGGCAGCGAGACCTGTTGTTGCACCTTCTCTTGCAGCTCCGCCACGAACCCGCCTAAGTCGCGATCTCGCACATTGACGCCGACAACAATGCGGCGCTTCGCCATCTCTCGCTTAATCTGAGAAAGTCCTTCTCGCAGCTCGATACGCGCCAGGCTTCCTAGGGGAATTTGTTCTCCCTCAGGTCCCATCAGCAAGATGCCCTGGATAGATGTCACGCTGTTGCGCAGCTGTTCAGGGTAGCGCACAACCGCCTGAAACCGCCGTTCGCCTTCGTAGATTTCAGTGGCGACTTTGCCGCCGACCGCCGCTTCAATCACGTCATGCACGTCGGCGGCGTTCAATCCATAACGCGCAATGGCTTGGCGATCGATCGTAATGTTGAGATTCTGTTGACCAGAAACGCGATCGATCTTAATATCACCCGCGCCGCGGACCGCAGTAGCAACTTTGGCGACTGCGCTCCCTTTTTCAATGAGTGTATCGAGATCATCCCCGAAAATTTTTACCGCAACATCTGCTCGTACGCCGGTCACCATTTCATCCACACGATCGGAAATGGGCTGCGCCATGACGAGATTGACTCCAGGCAGCGTCGAGATGCGCTTGCGGACCTCGTCAGCAATCGCGTCTTGAGTGAGGCCCCTGCGCTTGTCCGGCGGCGTGAGTTGGACAATCATATCGGTCTCGTTATAACCCGCGGGGTCGACCGGCGATTCCCCGCGTCCCAAGCGCGACACAATGTATTGCACCCCTGGCGCCGTTTTGACCAGACGATGCGCTTCCATTTCCATTTTCACGGACTCATCAAGCGCAATGTTCGGCACCCGGTCGGCATTCGGCGAAATCGTGCCCTCCTTCAGTTCAGGAATGAAAGAAGTTCCTAAATAGGGAAACAGGAGCATAGTGATAACAAAGAGCCCTACCCCGGCAGCGATGGTCTTTTTCTCATTGCGCGTGGCCCATTCCAGCATGGCAATATATGGACGCTTCAAGAGCCGCACCAAAAATGTGTCGTGCTCTTTCCCTCCGCTCAACAGACACCAGGAGAGCACTGGGGAGAGCGTAAGCGAGAGGATCAGTGAAATAGCAAGCGCAATGGCAATCGTGTAGGCGAGCGGCGCGAACATTTTGCCTTCCATACCTTCAAGGGTCATGAGGGGCAAAAAGACGAGGATAATAACGCCGATGCCAAAGACAACCGGAGACCCCACCTCCATTACGGCGTCGTGCACCACTTGCATGCGATCAGCATTGGGGTCGCGCCCAAGTCGAGAGAAGACATTCTCTACGACCACCACAGAGCCATCAACCATGAGCCCGATGGCGATGGCCAAGCCGCCAAGCGACATCAGATTCGCCGACATCCCGTAGCGATTCATCACCAGAAATGTCAGCGCTGGGGTGAGCACGAGAGTAGCAATAACGATGAGGCTGGATCGCAAGTCACCCAGAAACAGAAACAAAACAATAATGACAAGAAAAATACCTTCTACCAACACCTTGCTCACGGTGGCAAGCGCCGCATCCACAAGCTCCGAGCGGTCATAATAGGACACGATGCCCAGCCCGTCCGGCAACATGCCTTTCGCATTGATTTCATCTACACGCGCCTTAACGTTTTGCACAATCTCCTTGGCGTTCCCTCCAGCAATCATCATGACGATGCCGCCCACGGCTTCGGTATAGCCGCCCTTGATCATGGCTCCGTACCGCACTTCCTCGCCAATACGGATTTCAGCAACGTCACGGATAAACACTGGGGTAGAGCCGACTTCCTTCAATACAATGGACCGAATAT
>CAZUFQ010000519.1:0-5469 GCA_964618735.1 uncultured Enterobacteriaceae bacterium | reverse complement strand
GGTCGGCGTGACCCAGATTCTTGCCCCGGCCACCTTCCCTCCGAGCCGGTCGAGCCCGCTCGGGGTCTCTCGGCGGATGACCGGCATCCAGTAGCCGAGCGCTGAGGCGCCGAGCACAAGTGCGGCGGAGGCGACGGCGAGCGAAAGCCACCGCGTCGGCGCGGAGCCGCCCGAACGGTCCCGAACGAGGAACCCCCAACGCCCGGACGCCAGCCCGGCTAAGGCCCCGGGGACCCCGGCGTTGGGATCGCCAATATAATTGCCCACGTACTGCGGAGGACCCTCCGGTTCGCCGGTCATGTGCATCACTCCGCTCATGGCTTGGCCGATGATGTCAAAGCTCGTGCGGTCCGACCACGGACCAGTTTGGCCAAACCCCGAAATCGACGCCATTACCAACTTTGGATTAATTGCTTTGAGGACAGCGTACTCCAGACCGAGCTTTTTCATGACGCCGGGCGCGAAGTTCTCGACCACGACATCCACTTTGGCGACAAGTTCTTTCGCAATGCGCAGTCCATCAGGCGTTTTGAGATCGACGCAGAGGCTTTTCTTTCCGGCGCAAGTGTATTGAAACATTGCGCTTTGGCTGTGCTCAAGATGAAACATGCTGCGCGCCATATCGCCGGACGGCGCCGATTCGATTTTGATGATCTCCGCGCCGAGATCAGACAAAATCCTCGTGCACCTCGGCCCCGCCAGTACATGAGTGAAGTCCAACACCTTAACGCCATTGAGGAGTCCATTCTGCGAACTTGCTGCGTTCATGAAAACATCCTCCTTATCGACCGTACTCTTAGCAGAGTTCCGCTTTTTTTGCTAAATGCATAATTGCGGGGAAAAGGAACACAATGACGTGCTCTCACTGCCGACATGAAAATCCCACGGATGCAAAGTTTTGCAACGCCTGCGGCGCCAAGCTGGACGCTTCCTGTCCGCAATGCGGGCGTACGAATCCGCCGGGCAGTCGCTTTTGTAATGAATGTGGAACGTCATTGGTCAGCAAAGCAAAAGTCAAAAAGCAGAGGGCAAAAGTTAAAAGTTCTTCCGCCCAACCCTGGCACCCAGGACCGAACGCCCAGCACCCAATTTCCTATACGCCGTCTCATCTTGCCGAGCGCATTCAAGCAGAGCGGGAAGCAATGGAGGCGCGAGGCGCAGCAGACGGTGAGCGCAAGAGCATCACTGCCCTCTTTGCCGATATCAAAGGCTCCACTGACCTGATTGCCGACCTGGACCCCGAAGAGGCCCGCGCCATTCTCGATCCCACGTTGAAACTCATGATGGATGCGGTGCATCGTTACGAAGGTTACGTCGCACAATCACTGGGGGACGGCATCTTTGCGCTGTTCGGGGCCCCCATCGCCCATGAAGACCATCCTCAGCACGCACTGTACGCTGCCCTGCTCATGCAGGAGGAGAACCGTAAACGCGCCGAACACCTGCGGCGTGAAAAAGGCGTCAACGTCCAATTGCGCGTCGGCATTAACACCGGTGAAATGGTGCTACGCTCCATTCGCAAAGACGATTTGCACACGGACTATGTTCCGGTTGGCCAATCCACCAACTTAGCGTCCCGGATGGAGAGTCTCGCTACGCCGGGCTCAATCTTAGTCAGCGAGCAGACCTACAAGCTGACGGAAGGCTACTTTGAGTTCAAGGCGTTAGGCCAGGCCCAAGTTAAAGGCTTTGCCGAGCCGCTCAACATCTACGAAGTGGCTGGAGTTGGACCGCTGCGCACCAAACTGCAGCTCTCGGTGCGTCGTGGACTAGCGCGGTTTGTAGGGCGACAAAGTGAGCTGGAGCAACTCCGGCGCGCCTTTGAGTCGGTCAAGGCGGGGCATGGGCAGATTGCCGGTGTGATGGGTGAGCCGGGCGTGGGCAAGTCCCGGTTGTTCTACGAATTTAAGCTGTTGTGCCAGCGGGGCTGTCTGGTGTTGGAAACCTTCTCCGTCTCGCACGGCAAAGCGTACCCGTATCTGCCCTTGATTGATCTGCTCAAGAACTATTTCCAGCTCACCAATCAGAATGATGAACGGCAGCGGCGGGAGAAAATCACAGGGAAAGTGTTGACGTTGGATCGCAGTTTAGAAGATACCCTGCCCTATCTGTTCTATCTGCTGGGCCTCGCCGAACCGACCTCGCCCTTACACCAAATGGACGGCCAAATCCGGCGCAAGCGCATCTTGGAGGCGATCAAACGGCTACTACTCAGAGAGAGCCTCAACCAGCCGTTGCTCCTTATCTTCGAGGACTTGCATTGGTTGGATGCCGAGACCCAAGCCTTCTTGCAACTGCTGAGTGAAAGCATCGCGACGGTAAGAATCTTGTTGCTGGTGAATTATCGTCCGGAGTACCAAGCGTCGTGGCATGACAAGACGTATTTCTCTCAACTGCGGCTGGACCCCTTGGGCAAAGACCAAGCAGAGGAAATGCTAACGGCGCTGTTGGGTGACGCCTCCGAATCCCCTCTCCCTCGAGGGGAGAGGGCCAGGGAGAGGGTGTCAAATGAATCGCTTGAGCCGCTGAAACAGTTCATTCTCGCCAAGACCGAAGGCAACCCATTTTTCATGGAAGAGATCGTACAGGAGTTGCGCGAGCAAGGAATCCTCACTGTAGGGGCCGAGCGACGCATCGGCCCCCAGGCCCCAGGCGTACACATAGGTGCGTCCCTACACCTCCCCACCACCGTGCAAGGCGTGCTCACGGCTCGGATTGACCGCCTGTCCGCCGAGGAGAAAGCGTTGCTGCAAACGCTGGCGGTGATCGGACGCGAGTTCTCGTCAAGTCTGCTCCATAAAGTCGTGACGCAACCAGAAGACGAATTGCACAAACTGTTAGCCCGTTTGCAAGCGGGCGAATTTGTCTATGAGCAGCCGGCGTTTCCAGAAGTGGAATACATCTTCAAGCATGCGTTGACGCAGGAAGTAGCGTATAATTCTCTGCTCATCGAGCGGCGCAGGGTGCTACATGAACGCACGGCACAAGCTATTGAGGACGTTTACCAAGCCCGACTCGACGATCATTACAGCGAGTTGGCTTATCACTACAGTCGTAGCGGCAACACACAGAAAGCGGTGGACTACCTCTATCTCGCAGGACAACAGGCGGTGCAACGCTCGGCCAATGAGGAAGCCATTACGCACTTGACCGCTGCGTTAGAGTTGCTGAAAACTCTGTCGAAGACCCCGAAACGGGCCGAAGGCGAACTCTCAGTGTTGCTACTGCGAGCGGTGCCCTTGATTGCCACACAGGGCTACTCGTCTCCAGAAGTGAAAAATAGTTACGAACGCGCGCGTGAATTGTGTGAACAGGTTACTGATACGTCTCAACTGTTTCGCGCATTGTGGGGGATGGCGCTGTTCTATACTAACACCGGCGAAAATCGCGTCGCTAATCAACTCATGAAGAAATGTATGGAGTTGGCAGAGCAACAGCAGAATCCTTCCTTACTGCTACAAGCGCACTTTTTTACTGGAGCGCTCCTTCACTGGTTTGGTGAGCTATCCGCGGCACAGACTCATCTGAGGCAAGCGGTAGAATTCTATGAATTTGAACGCGACCATTCGCTTGCGTTTTTGTGCGGAGTAGATCCAGGGATGGCAAGCTTAGCCTATGGATCTCTCAATTTGTGGTATTTGGGATACCCAGATCAAGCGCTTCAGCAAGCATATGAAGCAGAGAGTCTCGCCGAGCGAGTCTCTCATCCATTGAGCCAATGCTTTGCCCAAAGCTATATTGCTCTCATCCACTTCTTGCGTGGTGAGACCCAAGTTGCGCACCGGCAGACCGGAGAGCTAGCCCGCTCAGCAGAAGAGCATCTTTTTCAACACTATCGCTATATGGCAATGCTGTTCCATGGAATTACATTGGTTGAACAAGGAAGCATTGAAGAGGGAGAACGACTTGCGTTAACGGCAAGCACTGCGCTCGGGCAAGTTGGATCTCCTGGGGGACGGCCTGTTATTCTCAGTTTTCTCGCCGAGGTTTGCAGAAAAGTAGGGCGTCTTGAAGAAGGTCTACACTTCGTCAACAGAGGCTTACACGTTGCGTCCAGCGGTGAAGACATGCAATCGGAGGCCGAACTCCACCGCCTTAAAGGCGAACTCACGCTACAAGAGTTCAACGTTCAAGGTTCCAAGTTCCAAGTTACCGATCCCCGACCCCTGACCCCCAATCCCCAAACAGAGGCAGAAGCGTGCTTTCTCCAAGCTATTGAGATCGCCCGCAAGCAACAAGCCAAATCACTTGAATTGCGCGCCACGGTGAGTCTTGCCCGCTTGTGGCAACAACAGGGCAAGCAGCATGAAGCGCATACCACGCTGTCTGAGATCTACAACTGGTTCACCGAGGGGTTTGATACCAAGGATTTGCAAGAGGCGAAGGCGCTGATCGAAGAATTGAGCCATTGAGCAATTGAGTCATCGGGTGATTGAGTCATTAGACTTTTGCAAGGTACGGGGCAGGCTATGATTTTCACTTGTTCACTTTACACGACCGCAAGGTCGGCAAAGAGTGCGGTTGATCCACCGGCGCGGTACAACGCGATAAGCCGAGAGCGCTCGTCCCGACGTCCTTCTTCGCGATAGGGCACGGTGTTGACGCCAAACGCAGCGATGAGCGCTCGCTCGACGTCAGATGTGAGAAGTGGCCCAATACGTCCAAGCCAGCGTGTCATTAACGTTCTGGAAAGGGTCACTAGTTTTGTCACGCGAATTTTCGAAGGAACAGAGAGGCCAGTCAAAGAGAATTCGGGATGTGTAGGAAGAACGACAGTTTCACCTACGGCGATCTGTCCGATCTGTTGACTACTGATGAACGCGAGAGTGAACTCCGTTTGGGTTGGAGCAGCCCAAAGAACGACGGCGGGACGGCGCTTCGTCTGAGACAAATCCGTGAAGGGAAAAGCGACCAAAACGACATCACCCCGCGCCACCGGGCGCGTCGCGGAGGTGCGGCCTGTCGCCATCAGAGTGGTTCTCCGCACGTATCATCGTACACGTCCGGTTCGTCAGCTAACCAATCAAACGCGCCCCCAGCCGCAGCAAGGATGGCAATGTCTCGACTCGAGGTGTCGTCGGAAGGAACTTGTCCTTTTGCACGTTGCCGGAGACCATCCTCCAACAAATGTAAAGCCGTCTGCGGAACGGAGCGCCGTTCTTGTCCAGCAAGGGTTTGCAGCGTCCGATACAAAGAGAAGTCGATCCGGATATTCACTTGCTTCCGTCGCTCTGGGGTTGCTTTTGTTGCTTTCTTTTGGAGTGTGCGTACTCGCATAGGCTGTCCCTTTTACGCTGCGCTTGAGAAAGAGTGATTGTAGCAAATGCTACAATCACGATCTATGCGCCTTGTCTGCTCCCCCTGTTTCCTCCTCAACCCTTGACAAAAAACGGACCACCCATTAGTCAGGGGAGAGTCTTTTTTCCTTCGAGGGGAGTATGCCAACAAAATACGTGGACGTTGACGGCT
>CAZUFQ010000518.1:0-5469 GCA_964618735.1 uncultured Enterobacteriaceae bacterium | reverse complement strand
AAAGGCGCTTAAGCTTGAGGGCGACCTGCTCAGCGGTGCCGATTAGAGGGAGGCCGCCAGCGCCCAGCGTGAACATCTCTAAAGTGAACTGATCGAAGGAACCGCTTCCCAGACTCAGGCCGCGCGCCCAGTTCTCCACCGCGACTTTATCCATGTGCTCGATAATCCGGCGGCGCTCAGCCTCGGCTTCTCTCTCAGTCTCCCGCCACAGCACAAGGGGATACCCGGCGCAGCGTACCGTACGGCCATACCGACGTGCGCGGTCTTTGAAATCGCGGGTCATGTCAGCCGTAGCCTCAATTGAGGCCGGTCCAATAAACGCCCAGTCACACAGCCGCGCCACCAAGTCCTTGGCGTCTTCCGAGATGCCAGCGTTGACGATCGGTGGATGGGACTGTTGTACGGATTGGGGCATGATGTATCCGCCCTCGATGTGGTACCAGGGCGAGTCAAAGTCGAACGTGCCCGGCTCGGCGGTCCAGAGTCCCTTGAGGATCTCGATGAAGGCTGCCGTGCGCTGGTAGCGTTCGGCGTGTGGTAACAGACCGATCCCCATCATGCCAAACTCTTCCTGGCTCCAGCCGCTGACAATGTTGATCCCCCACCGGCCATTGCCAATATGATCGAGCGTTGCGCCCATCTTCGCTGCGACCAGGGGGTGAAAGATAGGCACATGCACGGTCGAGTAGACGCGAATCTTTTGCGTGACTGCGAGCAGGGCCGCAGCCCAGGTCATCGTCTCCAGCGAGGTCCCTAGATAATTGGTCTGCCCGCCGAATCCGCGCCAGCGACTCACTGGAAAGAGAAAGTCAAACCCGACGGCCTCGGCGGCCTGGGCAATCTGCTTGTTGGCCGCGTAGGTCCAGTCCTCTGGGTCCGGTTTGTAAGTGCTAATCGAATAGGCGTTGCTACAGTTGGGCATGAAGATGCCAAGCTGCAAACCGCTGTGGGGATCTTGCACGACCTGTTCCTTTCAAAGGGCTGTTGCTAAGAATCGGATGACATTGGACACCTAACGGTTGCCGTCTCGGGCCGCCGCCCTGACGAGCCCTTTCACGTTCATTCCAAACCGCAAACGGGCGGCGGTCAAGTGGAACGGTTGGTTAGGCACTGCTTGCCTTGCTCCTTCCCCTTCACGACTTCCGCCCACTGACAATACTCCAGTAGCCAAAGGTCGGCTTCACCTCGATGTCCGTGAAGCCTGCTTCGGTCAGCATCGCCGCCAGCTCAGTCCCCGAATATTGCTGGCCCTCAGTCCATAAGAGCATCATGAGGTTGAAGGCCGCCACCGGGAAAGAACCCGTCTTGTCCTCGTTGTAGAGCATCTCGTGAATGAGGATGCGACCGCCTGGCTCCAGGCTCTGGAAGCTCTTCTGGGTCAGAAATCGGCACTTCTCTGGCGGCCAATCGTGATAAATCATCGAATAGAAGTGGAGATCCGCGGTCGGGAAGGGGTCCTGCCACATATCCCCCACGTGCGTCTTGATGCGACCCTGCAAGCCGTCGCGGGCAATAAACTCTTCTGCTACCTCACACACCGGAGGGGCATCAAAGACCACGGCCTGCAAGCTTGGCCAGCGTCGCGCCGCGCCGATACAATGCGCGCCCGAGCCCCCGCCAATGTCAAGCATAAGCCGGTGGCCGGAGAGATCCAGTGTGTCCGGCCACGCCAAGGCAGGTCCCATGCTCGTGCTATGCACCGCACGGGTGAACGTCCGCGCCAACTCGGCTTGCTCAGCATGGGACTGGAACATTTCTCTTCCGCCCCCATACACCTGCGCGGTATCGGTGCGCACGGCTTTCCCCAAGCTCGCAAGCGACCACACGGAGGCATTGGCAATTGTCAAATCGAATTCTCCGCCAAAGTAGATGGGGCTGCTTTCCAAGAGATAGTCTTTCGAGACCTGTGTGAGCGAGTAGTAACCACCCTGCACTTGCAGCAGCCCAAGAGAGGCACAGACCGATAAGAGCGCTTCGGCTGGCCGGCGGGCAATGTGTAATGCAGCGCAGACCTCTGGGAGCATACGCGGTTTTTCCGCCAGCAGGGGAAAGAGTTTGAGACGGTGGGCCAAGAGCACAGCCGGGTAGCCATAGACTCCCAGGACCACATCCCACAGTGCCCGATCATCGGTCCGTGGCCTGTGAATTTCTCCAGAAGATGGTTGGCTCATAAAACCCTCCTTTTTATGAGCAGATGCGTTGAGTATGGTCAGTGCCTAACGCCATCGCTGAGCGGCGGCGGCTATCAAGCTTCTATTCCTCACTGGCCGCCGTCCGCTCAAGCGAATGGTTAGGTGGAGACCGCATTCTGTAAAACCCGTTCAAACTTGGCTGCCGCGGTGGCGATGACGACCGAAGGGACGGTAATGAGGATTCTCATAAAAACCCCCGCTGGGCGGTCATCTCTGTCGCCAAACACAATGAAGACTACGCTTACCGCGACGAAACCAATAATGGCTAACGCGCAATATTTTATCGTCCGCAACGCTTTTACGCTCGCCTGCGAGAATGTCTTATCTTGTCTTACGTATCCTAACGCCTCGAATGCCTGATAGAGTGCGACGAAAAATGGAATGGAGGCTAGATACGAATAAGCCAAAAAGGGATCTTTGAAGTAAATCTCAAATACCGTGGCATGCGCGTTCCTGCCCTCGATGTGAGGTTCCCAAAGCATAAATGCAAGAGCGCCGATGCTGATGAGCACGATTACTATTTGGAGAAGTACCGTAGAACTTCGCTTCATAAATGGCGCTTTAAATAATCGAAAGATGTTTCCACCTAACGGCCAAGCCTCAGCGGCCGCCGCCCAGCCGAGACTTTTCAGGTTCAGGCCAAACCGCCCGCGGGCAGCAATACGGTGGAGTGGCTCGTTAGGCGTTGCCTAGCAGTGGAGCAGGGTAGGATTGAAACACCTCGTCTACCGTAATGATTGTCAGGGTATGCTCCATTGCTTGACAGATTAACATGCGATCAAAGGGGTCACGGTGAAGCGCGGGAAGTGCTCCGAGCCGCTTCACGCTGTCCTCATCAAGCGGTAAGTTGGCAATCTGATGCCGCTCGCGCTTTACAGGCAGCTACCGTTCTGGCGGTTCAGGCAATGGCAGCTTCCCCACATAAGTATTTAATGATCGTTTCCCATAAGGACACAACGCTCAAATAGACTTCATGGTGTGGTTGCCGAATCGTGTCACGCCACATTGCTGGCAGCCGCGCGTCCCCACTGAGGAACCAGAGAAACACATGCGTATCGAGCAGAAATCTCATTTCCCCTCAAATGCGTTGAGGATGTCTTCCGGCAAAGGGGCATCAAAGTCCTCTGGTACCGTGAACTCGCCCGCGCATAACCCGAAAGGACGCAGAGTCTCGACGCGCGGCACGACCGGCTTGACCTCAGCTACCGGTTTCCCTGCACGGATGATGACCAGCGTCTCCCCAGCTTCGACGCGCTGCAGATAGGTGGATAAATCTTGTTGGATGTCTTCGAGATTGACTTGAGTCATAAGTGAATTATCTCTTATCACGTGATGAGGATCAAACCCGGGACACGCCTAACGCCCGAGCGCACCGCGAGCGGCCACAACGTGCCCTTTCAGCTTGAGCAGCGCCCTAACGTGGCCGCGATGCGGTGGCGCGTGAAGTTAGGTCATAAGCGCCGCAACGTTCCCTATTTTCAGTGTCCGCTGCAGTGCCCAGTTAATCATTCAATCTTCATTTTGAGTCTGATCAAATGTTAGTCCTACCGCTACCTTGAAAGGCATTTCAAAAAGCATCTTGTCCGCCCGGTAGGCTTGGATCTTTCCATGCTGCCATAGCCGTTTCCAATGAAAGATCAAAGTGAGACTTGTCCGCTGCGGCACTACAACAGTGATCTCCTCCTCGTATGTTTGCTTCATAGCCGAAGTTATAGAATAGCGCTCTTTTAGCGTATTCTCAGCTGCTAACGTCAGGGATGGAAGCTCAGCACCACCGACCTTTAGTTCACTATGGTCACTTCGTACTTTCTCGCGGTCCAGTGTATAAGATTGGGTCCACTCTCTTCCGATCGTAAACCGGCGAGTCAATTCTACAGGGCTTTTTGAGTTGTCGATCTGTCGCCGCTCATCTCCGAGCGCCTCCTCGGTTCGGTCAGTTTCCACAAAGATGAACGAGAGATTGGAAGGTGTGGGCGGGAGCGAAGCTCCGGCTGCTACCATCCAGCGCTGGTTACACTTAGGACACTCTGCAACTGCGGACCGATCCATGAATGCTGGACCGGCCAGGAAAGAATAGCGCGTTCCGTCAGGCTTGTAGATTCTGGCGATGATTGGCCAGCATCCGCTGATTGGACACCGATATATCATGGAATAAAGCGCGTGGCTTTTCGATATTTTAAGAATCATCGGTGTAATCCGTTTACAGACCTAACGCCTGCCTCAGCCGCCGCGGCCCCATCGTGTCCGTTCGGCTTCAGCAGAAACCGTAAGCGGGCCGCGGTCAGGCTGCAGGCGCTAGTTAGGCCCGGCCTCATGCTAATAATTTCGTGATCCTTGTCACCGCCGCTTTCGTCAAGGGAACGACCTCTTTACAAAACATCGTCGCCTCTCTGTGAGCGCTTCTATACCACGTTGCTGCGGTGGCATAGTCTCGCTCAACCCCTAAGCCCCGTTCGTAAAACGACCCAAGACGTAGATGTGCGTGCACTTTCTCCTCGCCATACCCGTTCTGGGAGGTACACTCGAACCACTTTCGCGCTTCAGCATAATCTCGCTCTATTTCTGCACCTTCAGCATATATACACCCGAGGCGAAAGAGCGAGTGCGGGTGATCTTGTGCGGCAGCTTCATGGTACAGACGCAAGGCTTCCTGAAAGTTTCTTGTGACTCCGTCTCCTCCCTCATACAGTTCAGCGAGGAGGCCTTGTGCATACGAATGACCCGCGTTGGCTGCCTTAGTAAACCACCACGCCGCCTCGGCCGCATTGCTCTCAACCCCCCAGCCCTTGAGATAGGCTTGGCCCATGAAAAACTGAGCGTCGCTGTTGGCGCTGTCCGCTTCAACAGCCTTGCGGAGCCAGCGTAATCCTTCTGAAGAATTCTGCGGTACCCCCAAGCCACCGATATGAAGAAGCGCAATATCCTTCTGCGCGTGCGAATGGCCTTGGGTTGCTGCCTTCGCGAACCACGTGAGAGCTTCTCTGTAGAGGATCTGCTGTGCCTTCTCCCATTCATCAGGGAGGGGTATTTCTATCAGCGCTGCGAGCCTGAGCAACTGGAGAGTCTCCCGTCCCATTTGCAACATCAGGCCGAGTCTATACTGGGCCTCAGCGTCTCCTTGTCCTGCAGCGTTCAGTAGGCATTGAGCCGCTTCTTCCATGCTCCGTTGCCCTCCGTCTCGGCTGGCATACTCCAGTACCGGGCTGCTTAGCGACTCTTCCGGTGTTTGTCTCGCATCGCTTTTGGTCATGAGGTTATCTGTAGTGCGCGAGGCCTA
>CAZUFQ010000517.1:0-5480 GCA_964618735.1 uncultured Enterobacteriaceae bacterium | reverse complement strand
GCAAGGGTGAGGATGGAGTATCCGAATGCTGAGAGAAGCACGAAGAACAGCGACTGGTGCCCCTGCGAGAGTTGTTCAACAATTGCCAGCTCCGGAAAGGCCCGTATCTCCTCTGGGAGTCGAGCGCCAGAGACATTGGCGCCTGCAAGTTGTTTCGCCAGAAGCCCTGTCGCGTGAGTAAGGTCCGCATGCTGTAAGTTCGCGTCCGACAAGATTGTCCATGGAAGGCGCGCCTCCTGGAGGTTCGCCTCAAGGAGGAGAGCGCCCTGAAGATTCGCTTGCGCCAGATTAGCCTTGGACAAATTGACCGTAGAGAGATCCGCTCCGGGGAGTTGAGCCCCCCTCAGATCCGGCAGCACTTCAGGACACTTTTCTCGCCACTCATTCCAGACCTCTACTCCCTGTTGCAGGAGTGCAAGATGTTCTGCGTTCGCCATATTGTCCTTTCTCTGTGAGGATTCGTCTTGAAGTAGGAACATTGCGGGTCGACAGAGGTGTCGTCCAGTGAGACAAACTACGGATGAGATTCCGTAAGGATGGTTATGCTCTCTTAGAAAACAGTAGGCCTAATATAGCAAACGTCAGACTATATGCGAGTAATGGTGTTGCGGTAGCTCGGGTAGAAGCAAACATAGCGCTACACACAAGGGTGAATGATCTCAGCCAAAACGGGCATGTCAATTCCCTTGAGGGGGGAGAAAACTGGAAGCCAAGAGGGCTCACACCTGTGGGGCGCTACATTTTGCTGTGGCGTTTCTCTAACTGCCTTAAATGATATTGTTAACTACAATGTCACTCAGGGTGTAACGTTCCCAGGATAACATCACTCAGAGTTTGCGGAGTTACGCTCCGTTATATTGCGGTATCACCGGACCACCACCTACTGTGATGATCCTGCGGCCCCCCTCCGTATCGAAAAACATGAGCAGACCCGCAAAACGATTCTCCGGATCGTAGGACATGGTCAACCGCTCGGTCTCCCAGACGGCATCGGTGGCGATCGCCCGTATGATTTTGGTTTCGCCAGGATTGATCGGATCCGCTGGCTCTATTACCAGCCTATGTTCGGCGGAGGGGAACAGTGCTGGATTTAAAAATCGCACGTTGGCGGCGCTTAACTCCCCCACATGCAGAGGCTGGTCGCCTTTGTTGACCACTCGCACATCCATCGTGAAGGTGCGAGTGGTGATTGTGTACGTTGCCCTTTCAATCTGAGCCTCTACCAGTCGGGGAGATTGGGCTAATGGCGGGATCCGCACTCGGGAAGTTTGGAGGGGGATCGTCACCGGGTACGCCGCCTTGGTCGTATAATACCCTCCTACAACCAGCAGGACGGCCGCCATGAGAAAGACCCAGCCAACTTGCCGGTCCCGGGCTGAAATCAACTCTTTCTCTCCCGCTAGCTCCACCATCAACAACCGTCCTAGAAACGGCCGCGGCAACAACCAAAACCCAAGCCAGGCAACCGCCAGAACTATCGTCATCAGGTGCCACACAACTACCCTCGATAGCCCATAGGTCTCGAGGTCAATCGTTTGCCCGGTCAACGTGGTCACCGGATTAGAGAACGCGCCAGCTTCTCCGGTTACGGTTACCCACTGGCCGGGTCCGACAAGAGGTCCGCCCCCCTGCACATTGACCATCGGGTGGAGGTGATAGCTGCCCGGGTAGCGCCCCTGCAGCACAAGCTTGAATTCATAGTCCCGACCGAGCTCCAGACTTACGGTGTTCACCAAGGGAACTCCATTGAGATAGGTCGCTTTCCGGAGCAATTGGGGACCAGGCACCGACACATTCACCCAGGCTTCGGTAGGCAGGGGCACGACACTCACTGGCCAGTCTTCAAACAAGTGGAACTTCCCAGTGATGGTCATCTCTTCACCAACTGCTACTCGATCAGTGGACCACTGCACGTCGTACCACATAATGGTGCGCATCCGTAGGAAGGGTTCTTGAGACTTTTCCCCGTGGGCTCTCGCCTCTGGGGCGTAAGCAAGCGTCCAAAGCATAAGCGCGAACCCGACGAATTGCCTCATGGCCATGTTATCTCCCCTACTCAGCGTTGAATTCCAGCTAGTGAATGAAGATGGCGAGCTCACGGCATGGTCGAAGCAGCTAGGGATTCTTGACGAACCGGGTGGTATAGAATGCTCGCGCCATCGCCCACCACCAGAGGTAGACAAAGATGCAGGCGAACCCGGAGAACATGGAGGACACCGGGGTTACATCCTGACCAAAGGTGCGCAAGGTGCCCCGCTCAATGAGCCGGAGGTATTCCGGGGTAGAAGTACGAATGTATTGATACCCCTGGAGGTCGCCGACCGACACAACATTGCCCAGGTACTCCACCGGAACACGGAACGGAGCAAGCATCGGCCAGTTCTCTGGATAGAAGAGCACACCCCACGCTAAGGAGCCGACGATGGCCGTGAGGAGAATACTCCGCGTCTGCAGAAGGATGACGTCGAGCACGAGTGCGCCGGGAAGGAGTGTGGCGGGCCACGTAAAGTTCAGCGGGTAGTACGTCCAGCCATAAAAATTCACAATGCGGCTGGACCACTGCCCCAAGACTAACACCAATGCACAAAAGGTTGCCCCAAAGGGAAGACGGAGTTTCTCCCACAAAAATGTCTGTACTGCTGCAGGGAAGGTGATTAAGGCGATTGGGGTGAGCGTGACCCACCAGCGTCGGTCTTTCCAATCGGTCCAGAAGTCCCAGTCTCCCACTGTCAGCATCGCGTGCAGGTGGAACGCCCCCATAAATAAGCAGATCGCAATGAAGACCACCATCCAGTCAAAGGTGCGCTCCAGCCGCGCCGCTTCGGTCACCATCTTCTTCATCTTGTTCTCCCCCAAGAAGAAAGGAACTCCACCGCCCTCTACTCCGAAACGGAGTAGAGGGCGGCGGTCCTGCTAAGGCGTCGTTGTATGTTACGCGGCGGACTTGTCCACCACAGTGGACTTTCCGAGTGCGCGAATCAACTCCAGCATGCGCGGTACTACCTGCAGAAAAACGCCAAAGAAGCCCAGGGCCGTCCACCCCAATACGGCAAATCCCCAATGCAGCGGGGCGGAAAAGACCTCCTCCATGATCCAGAAGGTGTGGCCCCACTCGTTGAAGGCGACATTGACGAGGATCAAGGCGGGCCCAACCACGATCAACAAATACGGCAATGAGCACCCCTTCTGCCGGTAATCGTAATAGGGTAACCGCGTGTGTGCATACAGGAATCCACCTACGCCGAGGATAATGTACAGAGGCATGGTGAAATAGAAGAGAATAATGTGGCTCGGGGTAAACTCTGTATCCCGGATGAGGGTCTGGTGCCAGGTTGCATCTTGCTCCGCAAACAAGCTAGCCGCGAAAATAAACACGAAGGCGTACGCCATTAACCACATCACCAGGTTGAAATAGCGCTTGAGCTCCGTCTCAGGCCCTAGCTTGGCCACCTCCTGATCCCGAGTTTTCCATAGCCACCCCCACAATAGCGCGGCGCTCACGACCTCACAGCCCCATTCGGCGAGAACCAAATTCCACCAATACGTCTGAAACTCAGGGGAGAACGAGTCCAGCCCCTTCGTCCAGGCAAAGAGGAGCTGGTAGATCCGGGCCGCCACCATCATGACGGTAATCCCAGCGAGCCCCAGTACGATGTTAGTCAAGTTGAGCACCCTACGCGCCAAGGGCTTCTCTTCTTGTTTTATTCGTGCTCCTGAAGTTGTACTTGCTACAGTGGCCATATGCTCTCCTTTTTCACCATCAAGCGACACGGTTGACGATATCACCTCTTGACTAGCCGGAGTTTTGGCGTCCTCCTCGACCCGAACGGTAAAGGCCATCCTTTTTTCCGCCCCAGGAAAACATAGCAGAGAGCGGAGCCGAGAACCAGGACGCCGCCGAGTGCAGCGACATCAGGAGACCACGTCGCTACCCGGAGGGGGAATTGAATCGTGCGCCTCGGTCCTTCTAGCGTCACAATGGCGGTGTATTGACCGGGCAGGTCGAAATTTGCCTCCGCGTTGACCACGCCAGTTGGGTAGATTTTTGGTGGAATAGACAGCACGGTTTTAGGTTCAGGTGCACTGATAGCTTCGACCACCTGAATCGATACTGACTGACTGCGAAGCTCAGAGTCTACTAAGTCAAAGACCAGAATGGTGTTCCCTGCCTCCGGCACGGAGGCGCAGTATTCTTCGACCGGGTTAAATTGCGGCTGATAGACAGCGAAATGAATCAGATACGGTCCCGCCCTACGGACGCAAGGGTCTTTCTCAATCCCGACCCCACCGTGCGCCCATACCAGAGAGAGGGAGGCAGTGTTCAAGACCAAAAAGAATAGACTGAGAATGCTATACTTCATCAAGACTATATCTTACGTGATCTTGCTCCCCTCTTCTACAGCAGTCGATCGTCAGTTTCGGCAGCGACGGGGAAGACGTCCTCAATAACGGGAGCACATGTTCTGCGGTCCCGAAAGGGATGGGAAGCCAGCCAGGCGAATATAGAAAATTTTATAGAGACCCTGCATTCGTTTCTATTTTTCATCCCATTTTCATCTTCTCTTGGTTTAACCCTTTAGGGGGCGCGAGATGCGGCGCACCAAAGCAACGAGAGAAGGAGGAACAGTATTATATGAAGTCCTACAAACTTTTTGTGCTAGCGCCAACGGCTGCCGCACTGCTCAGTGTCGGAGCGTTGACGCTCTCGGTTGAGAGCCGCTCTGGTCGCGGATTTCAACAAACCCGTGGAGAGCGATTTCATTATCATGGCGTCATCGAAACCGAGGACCGGCCGGACACCAGCGACTGGAGGAATGGGGCGACCGAAGCGTCAACGGGTTTTGACAACCAAACGAATGGCTTCACCGTGCAGGGGCCAGCGTTCGAGACCTTGAATGCGAACAACGTCGCCCCACTTCACTCGTTCAATGACAATAGGTTCCTCTTCGAAACGGTGGAAACGATCGAGGACGGACTCGGGCCTACCTATAACGCCCAGAGTTGCAAGGAGTGCCATCAGAACGTGGTCACCGGAGGCGCAAGCCAGATTGCCGAGCACCGGACCGGGCGAATCGAGAATGGCGAATTCTTTGAGTCGCTAGGCGGGTCGCTGGTCCAGTCGAGGGCCACTCATCCTGACATTGTAGAGCGGGT
This sequence comes from uncultured Enterobacteriaceae bacterium, assembly GCA_964618735.1. Taxonomy (GTDB): domain Bacteria; phylum Desulfobacterota; class Binatia; order Bin18; family Bin18; genus SYOC01. The sequence continues at coordinate 326 of CAZUFQ010000517.1, read as the reverse complement.
TGCTGTCGCAGACGATATCCGCACGTTCCGTATATCGACGAACACTTTAGGTAATGGCTTCGTTGAGTGCATTGCCAATAGCACGCTTCTGGCGATTCGCGATCGCCAACCAGAGGCCATGCGGGGGACTGCTCTCAATGTTCCCGTGCTAGAGGCTGAAAGTACGGCGCGGATCGGGCGTTTCGGATGGAAGAGTCAGCACGCGAGCCTTGAATCTTTTTCGAGTGATGCTTACCTCAATGAAATGGGGATCACCACCCCGCTGTTTCCAGAGGAAAACACGTCCAGTGGTCGGTTTGTTGGATTTGGTTCGCCATTTGATCCTG
>CAZUFQ010000516.1:0-5494 GCA_964618735.1 uncultured Enterobacteriaceae bacterium | reverse complement strand
AACAGTGGCGCTTCTCCGGGCCGTCGCGGCAATTCGTACAATCCTAATGGGATGTCGCCAGGGAGCGGGCAAGACTGCAGCCGAAAGGCAGAGCCGTCAATAAACTCAGCATGGTCTTGCAGCTCGTAACGGGTCAGGTCCATCAGCATCCGCTCGTAGCGATTCAGATAAGCGCGGCTGTTTTCCAGGTTGACCCGTAATTTTTCATGCACTTCCTCGTCAAAGTTTTCCAGCAACTGCTGACGAGTGCGGGTCATGGCGTCGTTGATTTGTGCACTCAACTCAAGTTGTAGCTGGTCAAATGAGGCGTTAATCTCCGCTGGAGTGCGACATCGTTGGTAGATAGCAGCGATTCGTTTCTCGAAATCTACCCCTGACTCCACCGCCCCAAGCACCTCGTCACTTGCGCCGAAGACGCCTTCGAAGAGTGAGAACTTTTCCGAGAGCAGTTGGAACACCCGTTGGTCTGCTGCGTTTGCCCGATTGAGAAAATTGACTACTACCACGTCGTGCTTCTGCCCATAACGATGACAACGACCGATGCGTTGCTCGATACGTTGCGGGTTCCACGGTAAGTCATAGTTCACTACCAAAGAACAAAACTGAAGGTTGATGCCTTCTGCCCCGGCCTCCGTGGCGATCATGATCTGCCCTTGCTCGCGGAAGTAGTCTACCAAGGCAGACCGCATGTCAGCGGTGCGGGACCCAGTGACACGATCTGTGCCTTCGTGACGTTGCAGCCATTCAGTATAAATCTGGCGTGAGCCAGCATCGGTGTTCGAGCCGTTGAAAAGTACAATGCCGTCGGTATGCGGACTGTCAGCCAGCACCCGCAGCAGATATTCCTGCGTGCGCCGTGATTCTGTGAAGATGATCGCCTTGCGCGCCGCGCCCAGACGTTCGGCATCGGCAAAGGCGCGGTCGAGAGCAATAAGAAGAGCTTTTCCCTTCGCATTGTGTGTGATCGAAACCGCTAGATTGCGGAAGGCTTCGAGATCGGCAATCTCTTTTTCAAGAGCAACACGATCAGCCTCAGAAAGCGGCTCCGGTTCAGACAAGTCCTCCGGCCATTCCTCCGCCGTTTCCTCAAGCGCTTCGTAATCCTCTTCTAATTCTTCTTCAAGCAGCTGGGTCGGCAGTTGCTTACCAAGACGTCTCCGGAGACGCTTACTGAGCGTGTCCAGCGCTCCTGCGATAGCGAAGGTCGAAGATGCTAACAATTTGCGCAGCACCAGAGTCATGAGAGAACGCTGACGGCTAGGGAGGGCCTGTAGATTATCGCGTCGCAAGTAATCGGAGACGAGGTGGTATAGTTGATCTTCGCTTTCCTCAGGCGTAAATGGCTGCACCAAGGGATGACGACGAGTATAAGGAACGTAAGCTGTGACCTGTCGCCGCAAGGTGCGATGGCACACCGGCTTGAGCCGAGCTTTTAGGGTCTCAAAGATCTTTTTGTTCGTAAGAACAGCGAATTGCTCGCGAAAGCTCCGGAGGTCACCAAATGTGTGCTCGTCGATGAAGCTGACCAAGCCGAAGAGCTCCAACAGCGAGTTTTGCAGCGGTGTGGCGGTGAGCAACAGCTTAGGTGCATTCTTGAGAGCCATTTTTAATGTGTTGGCGATAACGTTTGACGGCTTGTAGACGTTGCGCAAGCGGTGCGCCTCGTCGATCACTACCAAGTCCCACTGCGTTCTATTGACCTCAGCGGCTTTGGCGCGGGCGAATTGGTAGGAACAGATAATGATGGTGTCTATGGCCTCAAAGGGACGGAAGTTACCGCGTTTGACAGCCTCATTGTAGGAACGCGTCTCTAAGATTGCACACGGCAGAAAGAACTTCTCCTGTATCTCCTGATGCCACTGTTTACGCAGATTGGCTGGAGTGATGACCAGAATCCGGCGTTTCCGCTCCGCCCATTTTTGCGAAATAACCAGACCCGCCTCGATGGTTTTTCCTAGCCCAACTTCGTCCGCGAGCAAAGCGCCTTTCGAGAGGGGTGAGTTGAAGGCAAACAGCGCCGCTTCAACCTGGTGCGGGTTTAAGTCAACTTGCGCATCTACCAACGGCCCGGCCAACTTCTCAACGTTGTCCGAGGAGCAACGCTTGGTCAGCTCGTAAGCAAAATACTTGGCGTGGTAATCGGTGAAAGGCATCGGCGTCGCGCCGATTGTAGGGAATAGAAGAGAATCCTTCAACTTCTTTGAACAAGATTCAGGCGATGCATCGACCCACCCTCTTGCCAAGCCGGGCATTATTCTGTTCTGCGCGCCAGGACGCGCTGCACCCTGCTTGCTCAATCATGAACCCCTTGATATGAGGCGCGCATTTCTTTCAGGTCGATGATGTGCAGCAACCACAGCGTGATTTGCTATGATGAAGGTGGTATCCAACAGGGAGGAATCATGGGACAGCTTGTCTTACTCCGACACGGTGAATCGCAATGGAATCTGGAAAACCGCTTTACTGGGTGGATCGATGTGCCGCTCTCTCCCAAAGGGGAAGAGGAAGCGCGACAGGCGGGAGAAAAACTCAGAGTCGTTGGTGTTCGCTTCGATGTGGCGTTTACCTCAGTTCTGCAACGCGCCATTCACACGATGGAGATCGTGTTTGATGTCTTGGGACAGCATGACGTTCCGGTTGAAAAAGACCAGGCGTTGAACGAACGGCATTACGGGGAACTGCAAGGATTAAACAAGGCGGAGACTGCTAAAAAGTTTGGTGACGAGCAGGTGCATATTTGGCGACGCAGCTATGATGTCCCTCCTCCAGGCGGAGAAAGTCTGAAAGATACCGCCGCACGTACGCTTCCTTATTATGAAGCAAAGATTCTTCCCATCGTGAAGGCTGGTAAGACCGTGCTTGTGGCCGCACATGGCAACAGCTTACGTTCAATAGTGATGCATCTTGACCGGTTGAGCAAAGAGCAAGTTCTGGAGTTGAATCTCGGCACCGGGGTGCCGATTTTGTATGAGATTGACGCTGAAGGGAACGTGCGAGGAAAGCAAGTGCTCTGATGCTGAATCGGGGAAACGGGGAATGAGGTTTTTCTCTGTTTCCCCTGTCTCTGATTCTCTGTTTCTGTATGGTCTATTGCGTAGCTGCTTATTACTTTTCACTACGGCAGCTTGTAATACTTTCCTCTGTAGAAGAGCAGCGGACGCTCCTCAAAAACGATCACTCGGACGATTTCTCCAAGATAAACGGTGTGATCTCCCCCTTCATAAGCGCTTGCCAATTGACATTCGATATGAGCCAGCGCCCCATCAAGAAGAGCGACTCCTAATTCGCCCAGCGTGTAGGAAACACCCTCGAATTTTTCGATCCCTTTGGTGGCGAACCGGGTTGAGAGATGGTCTTGTCCTTCGCTTAAGAAGTTGACGCCGAAGACTTTGGATTCTTCAAAGTACGCATAACAGTCCACTTTTTTATCAACACAGATAAGAAGCAGGGGAGGATCAAGCGATAATGAACTAAACGCATTGGCGGTCAATCCGAATGGCTTGCCGTTTACGTCTTTCGTTGTGATGATCGTCACGCCGGTAGCGAAGTGTCCCATCACGTTGCGCAGCTCGCGCGACTCAATAGCCATACATCCTCCAAGTTCTGGTCAGCGTCTTCAGACTGCTAACAGAGCTATTACTGCTGTGTCAATAACGCTGAATAATTGCGCCAACATACACATAGGGTAAGTCGAGTGAGGTAATTGGACGATCTTGTTCCCGCACTTCTGTCCGCACCACCGAGGCTACAAAGAGCGTATGATCTCCAGCCGGATAGCTGCCTACGATGCGGCATTCCAGCACAGCCATGGCCATTTTGAGCAATGGCGCGCCGGTTTCGCCTAATTCATATTCGAAAACGTCAAGATTATCAGGCTTACGCGCGGCCGACGAGAAGAAATAATCTTCTAATGCTTTCCCCTTATTGCCGACGACATTCAAGGCAAAAACGCCTCGACGCTCCAGAATCTCATGACTGAAGTGTTTTTTATCAACTGCCGCCATAATTAACGGCGGGTCGCCAGACACCTGCGTCACCCATGATGAGGACATACCATGTCGGAGCTGCCCCTCACTCACGGTCAATACATAAATTCCTGTCGTAATTTCACTCAATGCCTCAGCAAGCTTGGGGTCCACGTGCAATCCTCCTTTAATCCGCAGTCGGAGCCAATTTTTCTTCATGTGGTGCTGACGTAAGCCCTGGCTCGTGGATATGGAGAGTTTCGCGGGAGCCAACACCGAGAAGCGCCACGAGCGCCGTGGCTCCGGCTGCCGCAACAAAGGCTGAGGTAAACCCGAGACGTTCAGCCGTCCAGCCAAAGGAAATCGGTCCCAAAAGCAGACCGACATCGCCAGCCATGCGGTAAAGACCCATCACGGCTCCACTCGATCCCTTAGGCGCGATATCAGCGACGATCGCAGCCGGCGCAGGACCGAGATAGCCAGCAACCACGCCAAACGCGACGCCAGCCCCGGCAAGAGCAAAAGGCGTTGTCACCCAAGCGAAGGCCAGGAGTACGAGCACGGTCGCCCATAAGCCTACAAGTGTGACAAGGCGGCGCCCAGCCTGGTCAAGCAGACGTCCAGCGTGCCACAGCACAAAAAAATTGCCCAGCGAGCAAAGAGATTGGATGACGCCAATCCCGGTCTCACTGAGTCCCAGTTTCTCCTGAGCAAAAAGCGGCATCATGTTTTGCATCATGCCTGAGCGCACGCCAAACAGCAGGAACGTGAGGATGCACACAAAACGGAAGGTGTTATCTTGTAGAAGTGTGAGGAGCACCGTGCGGGTCGTCTCTGGCGGTACGTCGGCTGCTTGCGTTTCGTGGGAAGAAGAGGAAAAGTCAGTGACCCAACGAAAGCACATCACTGTTACTGCCAGCGAGGAGAACGCCATTGCCCAAAATGGCGCGCGCAAGCTGTGAAACAGACTTGCTGAAAATCCCCCCACGGTTGGTCCGAACGAGACGCCCAACAACAGCATGCTCTGGTAAAATCCCATGGCTTGCCCCATGCGTCGCGGAGAAACGGTGCGAGCAAGCAAAGCCATAGCCGTGATGACAAACAAAGCGGACCCCACTCCGCCAATCAGCCGGCACCATAGGAGTACATGAAAGTTAGGGGCCCACACCGAGAGGAGCGCTGAGATCATCACAATCGCGGCGCCGCTGCTAGCGATGAGGCGGGGACTGAAACGATCAACTAAAGCGCCGCCAATGAAATCGAAGGGGATACGGCCAAGTGCAAAGGCGGAGACCAGCGCGCCGGCGCCTGCGTAGGAGACGCCAAACTCTTGAGCGAGCAGCGGCAGCACTGGAGAGATGACGCTCGACCCCATCATAATCACCAGGGTCATGAGAGAAATGACAACGACTTGAGGATCAAGATCAGCGGCGAAGCGATGGAAAATTCTCACGGCGAAAGTGTAACGATCTTCCTAGTGCATCTTCAAGAGACCTTTTGTTTAAGATGCTCAACATGGTCACACTCAA
>CAZUFQ010000515.1:0-5500 GCA_964618735.1 uncultured Enterobacteriaceae bacterium | reverse complement strand
GGGTCCTGTGCCAGGGCGTTCGTGGGGGAGTGTCTTCGCCCCAGCTAAATGCCGGGTCCACGACCACACACTTCGGCACTCCAGCCGCGCTGTCTCGCTCATCTCTTGACAAGTCAGCCTCGGGACGCCCCACAGTGTAACCGAAGAGCGCATCGCTCCAGCGGATGGCTCCAGCAATGGCCTTGGAGTAGGGATCAAGGAGGAGCTTGGCCGGGTTGAAGCGATGTCCCTCCTCTGGGGCATAGGGACCATGCACCCGGTAGCCATAGCGTTGCCCAGGTCGCACTTCCGGCAGATAGATATGCCACACCTGGTCGGTGTGTTCGGTCAGCGGGATGCGAGCAGTTTCCTGGTTGCCGTCTGGACCATCGAACAGACAGAGCTCCACTCGACTTGCATTTTCTGAAAAGAGGGCGAAGTTGACCCCCGCCCCATCCCACACGGCGCCCTGTGGATAGGGTTGCCCCGGCCACATCTTCATGAAGTCCTCCTCGGGCTGCGGTTTCGGTTCTTTTCTTGACCTGCGTCAAATAAGCAGGATGCGGAGCCCGGAGACCGTGCTCACTACTCATGGGATGACTAAAACGGTGGACAAGACCCATCGGAAACCTTACGTCCAGCTCAACATGAGCAACCCTCCCTTAAATGCTCGCGTTCCAATCCTGACGAAGACAAGCAGGGAGGAGCAACTCTCGTGCCAACGATAGGGAAAACTAGAAGGGCGTGAGGGGCCCGATCGCGGGGCGTCCATTGATGATGAAAATGAGAGGGCGTCGCTTCCGGCTTGTCCAGCAGGGTCTGAGCTTTTTCAGAGGAATGAGGGGCTACTGTGAGGCTATCTGTCCCATAAGTGCGACGCGAAGACGCAACAATAGGACACCTCTCATCTCTTGCCTTCAGGATTTGTCCATGGTTCTCTTTTGAGAAACAGCTTTTCCCGGTCAATCACTTTGTCTTCGCTCTTGGCACGGCTCCTGCTGCTTCTGCCTTCGGTGTCGTTTTCTAAGAGGGGTCTATGAAGAGCGATGAACAGCATCTCTGGGGTATTGTCCTTGCTGCTGGCGAAGGGACGCAAACGCGAGAGTTTCTGCAGCAGCTATGCAGCGGGCGTAGTGTTAAACAGTTCTGCGTAATCACTGGAGAACGCTCGATGTTGCAGCATACATTGGCGCGCGTCGAGCGCTTGATTCCTCGGGAGCGCATCCTCGTGGTCGTAAGCCGGAATCACCGCGACGAAGTACAACAACAGTTGGCCTCTTGGCCCAAGCGCAATGTGCTCTTTCAGCCGGCCAATCGCGATACCGCCCCAGGCATCCTTCTTCCGCTCATGCATGTGATGCGCCGCGACCCTGGAGCAATCATCGCAAGTTTTCCTTCAGATCATTTCATTATGGATGAAGATCGTTTTGCGGGCATAATAGCGCGGGCTATCGCTGAGGCGCAGTACTTCCCACGAGAGTTGATTTTGTTAGGGATGACTCCGGATCGAGCAGAGGAAAGCTACGGGTGGATCGAGCCGGCTGGCGCGGAGGCAGGGCGAGACAGCCGCGCCATACGCAAATTCTGGGAAAAGCCCACCCCAGCGGATGCGCGCGCGCTAATGGCGCGCGGCGCTCTGTGGAATACCTTTGTATTTGTCGCGCAGAGTGCAACTTTGTGGTGCTTGTTTCGACGGGCAGCCCCAGATCTCTGCAACATCTTTGACACAATTTTCCCTCTGCTGGATAGTTCGTACGCTGAACTCTTGACCGCGCACGCTTATCAGATCATGCCCTCCCTGAACTTCGCCAGCGGCGTGTGTGAGCCGCTGGCGTCTTGGTTACGCGTCCTGCCCGCATCAGAATGCGGCTGGAGCGATTGGGGCAGCGCCGAGCGGATTCTTGCCTCTCTGCAGCGGATCAGGAAACTTGATGAGCGCCGGGCTCGGCTCACACAGCGAAAGGCGGCAGCGTGAAACTAAGCGTCAGCAACGAGAGGTGGAGCACTCATACCAACAATCTTACGGTTGCGAACTCCCTGAGCCCGGCAACAACACTCCACCGGATTGTTTTTTTACAGGCGGTGCAAACGAGGGGCGATCGAGCGGCTGTTGCCAGCGCTCGGGCGTGCGGTTCTCCTTCAATGATCGGCGAAATTTCTCGCGCTCGTCTATGGAATGCTGCGCGATCTCGTTGTCATCACGGACGATGTGTGGAGTTAGGAAAATTAACAAGTTGATTTTTTTGTCTTCTCCGTGATCCGAACGAAAGAGTGCGCCCAGGACGGGCATGCTGTCGAGATAGGGCACGCCGTTGCGCTGCCGCAACGAGTTGTCTGAGATTAAACCGCCAATCACCACGGTTTGACCACTTTTGGCGACAACAGTCGTACTCGCAGACCGGACCGATGTCGTCGGCCCCACCAAGTTCGGGTCCCCAACTGTCGTCGGCACGATTGCCGACACCTCTTCATAGACGTCCAGCCGCACTGTTTCTCCCTCGGAAATCTGCGGCGTCAATCGCAAAGTGATGCCGACATCTTCTCGTTGCACGGTCGCAAAAAGATTGTTCAAGTTGGTGCTGCTCGTGGCGCGGCTCGCCACAAAGGGCACGTTTTGCCCAACCAGGATTTCAGCTTCTTGATTATCTGCGGTTAACAATGTAGGGGCGGAAAGAACATTGATATCGGAATTATTCTGCGCTGCTCGCAACAACGCCACCTGAGCAGGGATGCGAGTTCCGTCAGGCAATTCAATCGTACGATTGCTTGCCGCCGCCAGCAATAATCCAGACAAGCTGGCGGGATCTTTTAAAGCGCTGTTCAGATCCTGCAAGTTTGTACGCCCTAACCCAACGCCTTGACCATTAATGCTGAAACTACTCTGCAACTCGATGCCCAGTTGACGAGCGCGCTCGACGCTTACTTCTAAAATAATCGCTTCAACATATACCTGCCGTCGCCGCACATCGAGTTGTTCAATCACTGTACGCAGCGTCTCAAAATCTTGAGGGGCAGCGCTAATCAGCAGAGAATTAGTCGCGGGATCAGCAGTGATCTGCACCTCGTTACTGAACTCCGGCGCAGCCCCTGACGCTCCCTGCGGAGCTGACGGGGCAGGCTCAGCGGGTGGGGGAGAAAGACGCTCTCCCATGCCTGAGTCGAACCCACTATCGCCTGAGCGGAACCGATCGGAGCGCTGATAACGTCGCTCGCGGCGCGGAGCCTTAATAGATCGGCTCGCGCTCGTCTTCGCCCCGATCAATTCAGCGAGGACCGGCAAAAGTTCCTCAGCGTTCGCATATTTGAGGGCGTAGACATGAATCTTACTCGTGCCGGGCGCCAGCGGCACGTCAAGCCGGGCCACAACCCGGTGCACCGTCTTCAATTCCATGGGGTTACCCATGACGATCAACGCATTGGTGCGTTCATCCGGCAGCACGCGCACCATGCGGCCCATGCCGACGCTTGGGGCCGCGGCCCCGCTCGCGGCGGCAACCGTTCGCGCCCGCATCGCAGTGCTTGCGTTGTCGTCGCCCTGCTCTTTCATAATTTCCTCGATTTTTTTTGCGAGATCCGCCGCCGTCGCATATTTGAGCGGAATCACGTCCGTCGCACGTTCATGTCCTTCAACATCCAACTCCTCGATGATGCCGAGCAAACGGCGGATGTTCGGAGCAGAATCAGTCATCACCAACGAGTTCGTCGGCGTATACGCGAGGACGAGCCCGTCGGCAGCCACCATCGGCTGGATTGTCGACGCCACATCTGTAGCGGATACATGACGCAGGGGCACCAATCGAGTAATAAACTCATCCCCAACCCCAGCCAGTGATCCGTTATAGACTGTTGGTAAACCCGATTGTTTCGCGTCACGGCTCGGCATGATTTTGATGATGTTGCCGCTCGGCACGGTCGTGAACCCTTTCACCTGCAATACGGACTGGAAGATTGTATAGGCTTCGTCCGGCGTCACCTTTGTAGGCGAGATCACCGTCACTTTACCGCGGACTTTCTCGTCGACAATAAAATTCTTCTTGGTCAGTTCGCTGACAAACCGCGCCAAGACTGGGATGTCTACATCTTGAAAATTCAGCGCTACGCGCTGTTGCTCGCCTGCCTCCTCGACGAGATCCCTCTTGCGGCTCCGCACCTTGACGTGCTTACCACTGTTGTGGAAACTCTCTACGCTCACGTCCTCAGATTCCTCTTGCGCCACCCCGCTACCCCCACACAACAACACCGCGGCGCATAGACCAGTCACGATACCGCAATACCAAGACGGCCAACGAATCATCACTATTCGTGACTTTTTCATTGTCAAAAGAAAGACCTACTTATTGAATGTCATAGGAAAGCGTCACTGGTTGATGATTCCGCATGACATCGACACGCACTTGAGCATGTCCATGCAGTTCCTGCAGCAATCCGAAAGCAGTGCTGGGATCAGCTATTTCCACACCGTTTACACGTTGTACAATGTCGCCATTTTTTAGTCCGATGCGATCTATGAGACTTTGCGGCTTGATCGAGAACAAGCGAAAGCCTTGGGCTTCGCCGTCTGGAGAGGAATAGGGAATCGCCCGCGCTTGAGTGAAGAGTTCGTTGAGATTGTTCATAGCGCGATCGACCTCTTTATGATCGATTTGAAAATTGTCTTGCGCCACCTGTCGCACCCCTTCCTTCTCATCCCCTGCCAGAGCCTCAGCGCGTAAAAGAGGGGGGGCAGCATTTGTAGGTGGAGTCGTGGGCAGCGTCAGGGTTTCACGATGGCCATTGCGATCGATAATTGCGTGGTCCCAGAGCACTTCGACGAGAATTACGCCAGGAAGGATCGATTCGCCGGCATGATACAGCCCTTGGGCATGAGCGTTGAGGTCTTCGATGATGGCAAAGACATTCTGATTATCCCCGAGTGCAGTGCCCCATAACTGGAGCAGACTATTGTTGTTGGCCGTGGTGGCTATGCCCTCAGTTTGAGGCGGCGCTTTCACCGCATTGAAAATGTCGCGCGTGTAGACGATAGCGTACGCTGACAGGGGCAATTTCGGTTGTTCAGCCGAAATTGCCCCCTGCTCTTCTTGCAACGCAGTAACCAAAGGCGGAGCAAGCCATACTGCCGCCACACTGTTCACCGTAAGCGCGCAGAAGTAAGAAAACAGTGTGACCAGGAACAATCGAACGCTGAAGAAGAGCGTTTTCACCCCACCTACCACCACCACCACCTCAACATGTACCTCGCACCCAGCAGCAGCATAAACAAACCCGCCACAAATTTCAAGCTTTAGCTTAAATTTTTACTCATAAACCCGGAAAATGCTGTGAAATCAGGAGACGTAGCATCACAAGCAATAGAGAGAGAGCCAGAAAAAAGCGGGCAAGATCTCCTGATGACTCAGCTTTATATCCTTGCCTAGTTGACGCTGAGGACACAGTCGGTTAAGCCCATGATCGTATGACTGAAAGAAATGAAAGGATGCTTGTACACAACGAGAACCTTGCGACCCACAAAACTCAGGAATGA
>CAZUFQ010000514.1:677-5504 GCA_964618735.1 uncultured Enterobacteriaceae bacterium | reverse complement strand
CTCCGGACACGGTTCCCAGCCGGTCAAGCGTTTCTCTCGTCGCTGACATCGTTGTTTGGTGGCCCCCCATGTACGGGGCGTCCCGTGGTGAGTAATAGACCGGCGATCACAACTATCCGATGGAACATGCGGTTCATATCAACCTCCTGAGAAGTGGGAATATACAGTTGCTGGGATTCGGAGAGCTACCAAACAGACACTGCCACGCTAGCTCGATAGCGGTGGGGGCAAGCTCTCCCGTATAAGCGGTTGTTGTCTCTGGAAACTGCGTGCTCACCCCATGGCCTCCTTGCTGCGTTGTGAAGAAAGCATAGCTATGACGGGGATAAAGAAAAAGCGCTGTAATCTGAAGTTTCTCTGAAATTTCTGTGAAGTTTTCGCGGAATTCTCTGATTTTACTACCAGAACTGGCGCGGTTGGAGGGTGCAACAGGAGAACTGAGCACCGCTTTGCACCCACTGTCAAGCTCAAAAAAGAACTGGTCGGTGTCTAGTAAATAGAGAAGATAATCGTTTCTTTCCCCTCATCCTGTCCTTCTCCCCACCGGGGAGAAGGGACCTGGAGCCGTACGTGTAGAACAGGGGCAGAACAGTATTGGGTAGAGCTACCCTTACTCCGGCAAACCGAGTTTCCGACTCTTGGCCGCTTCGACATAGGCTTTGGCGTCTTCGGGCAACAGTAACCGCTCCGCCACGAGCTTTTCGGCCGCGGTTTCGACAGCTTTTACGTAACGACTCTGCGTTCCGTAGCGTTCTTCTAGTGACAGCCGCGGATCACCTGCTGTCAGTCGCTGCTCTTTGGTGACAGCAAATGGAATGAATGCACCCATTGCTGAGCATTCGTCTTTTGGAGCGTTCGTCAAAAGGTTCCAACCAGTGTAGGTGCCCAGGGGCGCGGAGATGTCTGGGAGCTGAAGGCCCGCCGCGTCGATCCCGTCCGCCGTGACCTTTGGCGCTAACGTCGGGTACGCCCGGCCAGTAGGGACTGGCGGCAGAACGCTAATAATGCCGCGGTCAAACTCGGGTCCGTAATCGTATAGTTCACGGATGCTTGCAACGCCGGTGTAGGTCACACCCGGAATCTCGGGGAACCCAACGGATGTTTGCGGCAGCGGCGGGGCCGGCGGCCCGGCGCTTATACGCGGTACTCGGCTAGACGGCGGCTCTTTACCTGACACTACGCATTCGGTCAGTGCGGCGAGCAGGGCGCGCAGGGCAGGCCCTGGACTAATTGGATTCTGCAGCTGTTGGCAAAGGCCGTGTCCGGACGCCACACCGTGTGCGATGCTTGACAATAGATAAAACCTGACGTTGGGTGGATCAGGCAGATCCTTCGCGCCATCCGGCGTAGTGATTGCCAGGGAAGCGCTCTTGAACCAGTAGCTGTTGGAGTCGTTTACCTCCATGATCTTGGGAACAGTTCCTGAAGCCGCGCTCCGCGCCAGCACACTGTCGGTTTTGCCTGTCAGCGGGTCCGTTAGGGGAATGTAGGCGAAAGGAAAAATCTGCTCGGGATAGACATGGCTCCAGCGTTGGAAGGCGGTCCGGTTGGGCTGGGCAAAGCGGTGATTGAAGAAGCCGCCGCCAGCGCCATTAATATATGGCATCATGCCGTCGAACACCTGCCGATTTTGCCCGTCCTGATTAAAGCCTAAGTGCAAGAACGGACGATGGAAACGGCCAGATTGAGACAACCCGGTTGCGATCGCCCATTTCAGTGCGCCCGCTAGGGGATTAGGAACGTTTTGCTCATCGGCGCTGGCATGGCGCAGGAATGCGACGACGTCGCGCACCGCAGCGAAACCGATGCCGATGACTTTTGGGTCGGTGGCGGGGTACACAAACTGATAGAGCATACCGCGAACGAAGGACTTCTTGCCCGCTGGGAGCAGACCAATTGTCGAGGGGTTGAGGTACTGCCACTCCGTCGCGGGAATGACCGTTGGCTGATCACTGCGATACTGGCGCACGGTCAGTGTCGCTTTGGTTTGATCAAGAGTCGCTACCGGGTACGTTAGGGGCCAGCTCAAGACCTCACCGTTAGGCGTGGCGTTTTGCACGTTGTCGACCATGATCTCTTCGAGGGCGGGGCCCACAATCGGTTTGCCGTTTGCGGTCGCCACCGGTACGGTTGTGGTCATGCGAGCGTTGCCCGCAGGCGCGGTGGCGTCCCACCCCGTCCAGACAATGGTATAACCTTGTCGCATGAGATAGCCTGTACCGGCGTCTTCCTCCGTGCTCGGGTCATTGATAGGAGGAAATTCCGGCGGCGCTCTGAAGGGAAAGTTGAGCGGCAGATAGGTGATTTTGTTGCCACGATTAGTTACGTCGAGGAGCAGGACTTTGTTGCCGTGTGCTGCGTTCACCGGCTTCAAGATATAGAGGTCGGTCGTATACTCGACCTTGCCGCGTGCGTTACGCGGAGCCAAAGTGATATCAGTAATGACTGCATTGAGCGCGCTTTCGGGGTCCAGCTCGCCAAAAGCGCGGCCTACGAGTTTCTCATACTGCCCAACCTCGCCGAACGACGCGCCGCCAAAAGTAGGGGACTGAACGCTGTCGATAATAATTTTGGTAATCATAGCTTCACTCCGATTTTCGGACATTGGCAAAACGATAGAAGTAAGGAGCAGACCAATCGTCAGCAGAGACTGGCGTTGCGAACGCCTTTCTTGATGATACAAGCGAAACATGCTTCTGTCTCCTCAGCTTCCCCGAGCTCTTCCCTCTGCTCCTGATAAACCAGTCAACTCGGTGCGTAGCATGCATGAGTGGAGAGCGTCAAGCGAATGGAGTAGGGAACGCTAAAAAAGAAAGTGGACAAGTGGGCTGACCAGCTGAAAGAGGCTGAGATATATTATGTGTGGACGCAGTAGGACAGCACTGCTGGACAAGCCGGCAGTGGCGCACTCGGCGAAACACAGGAAGGGCATCTTATGAAAATTGTTGACGGCGACAGTCACTTTATTGAACCGCTGGATTTGTTTCTCCAGTATATCGAACCCGCCTATCGGGACCGCGCCATGTGCGTCGTGAAAGATCAGACGACTGGTAAACGGCAATTGATCGTGGATGGGAAGCCAATGCGTCTAGGCAACGATACCGAGGAGATGCTGAGCACGGTCGTGGGCTATGGACAAAAAGAAGAGGGGCATGCGCTTAACGACTTTGACCGGGAGCGGATCGTTGAGGGAGATTGGCAGAACATGGACAAGCGGGTGCAGTTTTTGGACGCCGAGGGAATCGATTACCAGGTGCTCTTTCCTACGTTAGGGTTGTTGTGGGAAGGCGATGTGCGCGATCCCCAGCTCGCAGCGGCGCTTTGTCAGGCGTACAACACCTGGGCGTTTGAGGTCTGCGCTGGTCATCTTGATCGTCTCTTTCCCGCAGCCCATATTTCGTTACGTGATCCAGCGCTGGCCGCGCAGGAAATGCAGCGCGTTGCCAAGTTAGGCGCGCGTTCGATTATGATCGGATCCGCTCCGGTGCATGGCAAGAGTTTCGGGCACGCAGACTATGATGTGATCTGGGCGGCCGCGCAGGACCTCAACCTGGCGGTGGGCATTCATCCAGCCGGCAATAGGGACTATATAGGCAGCGCCTGGTATCGGGATCGTAATCCGGGGTTCATGTTCATCTCGATGAATGTGATTCAGGACCCTCGCATGGCGTTAACCACCATGGTGTACGATGGGGCATTTGAGCGGTTCCCGAACTTGCGCGCGGCGACGGTCGAAGCGATGGGCAGTTGGGTTGGAGAATGGATCGAGCGGTTTGAGTACCGCTATCAGTACATGCGCCACACATCCCAAATGAAGCGTCCGATTCGCGAGTATTTTGCACGCAACATTTGGGTGAACGCCGATCCCAGCGAGAAGTTATTTCCTTTGATTGTCCAGTTCGTTGGCGACGATAAATTTTTTGTGGGGTCGGACTATCCGCATGCTGAAGGGTTCACCCAACCTGTTCAGGCCATGCGCACGCTGCTCTCCCCGTTGCCGGAAGTCTCTATGGGGAAGATCCTGGGGGCCAATGCTCGCGCGTTTTATGGGATCTGAGAGCGGGTGAGGATGGGCGCTACTAGGAGATTGCTACTGTGAATATGAGGGGTGAAAGCGGCCACGTCATTCCGGGCGAGCAACGCGAGGCCCGGAATCCAGGAGGCATAACCAAAGGCAAGTGCTGAATCTCCCTGGATGCCAGCCTTCGCTGGCATGACGAAACCACTCCCTTTGTAATCAAAGTATGGCGGACTACAAGAGCGCCCCACGTCCTCTCTATATCCGCGGCGTGTTTTCGGGCTCAGCAATGACCCGATTCTCAATCTCTCCCAACTTCTCGATAGCAATCTTTACTACGTCGCCTGGTTTCAGCCACTTGGGCGGTTTCATCGCCGCCGCTACGCCTCCCGGGGTCCCGGTGGAAATGATGTCCCCTGGCTCTAGAGTGAACGCTGTTGAGAGATGTTCAACTAAATCAAAGCAGTTGAAAAGTAACTGGCCGGTGTTCGAACTCTGCCGCAATTCACCGTTGACCCAGGTTTTGAGATAGAGCGGGTGTGGGTCCCCGACTTCATCCGCCGTGGTGATCCACGGACCTAACGGGCAGTGCGTATCCCAGGACTTGCCCATGGTGAACGTGGGCACCCGCCGCTGCCAATCCCGCACGCTCACGTCGTTGGCGATCGTGTACCCAACGATCACTTCACGAGCGCGGTTCTTGGGCACGTGTCGACAGTTACGGCCAATGACGACCGCAAACTCCCCTTCCAAATCGCGCTGCTCCGAGGCCCGCGGCAAATGGAAGTTGCCGTATCGCCTTTTTACTT
>CAZUFQ010000514.1:0-667 GCA_964618735.1 uncultured Enterobacteriaceae bacterium | reverse complement strand
GGGGAAAAATGGTTGTGCCCTTTTGGGTGGTTTGTGCGGGTGACTTCTTGTTTGAAATTCTTCGGGATTTCAGGCGTTTTATTGCCGGTTTCGGCGATATGATCTTTGTAATTGAGTCCGACCGCAAGAATTTTGGGCGGACGTAAGATCGGCGCTTCCAGCTTCACATCTTTAAGCGCCACTCGGGCGGAAGCGTTGCTGGCGGCCTGTTTCGCCGCGTCTAACGCCGCTGTTCCCGCAGCCAGGAAGGCGCACATTTCACGGGGAAGATGTGGGGCGGCCGCCGACAGATCTACAATAGAGTCTCCTTGCAAAACTCCTATACGAGTTGAACCGCTCTGCGTGAACGTGACCAGTTTCATAGAGTCCTCCTTCTATTGACATTAGCAAAATTATGAACTCTGCGCGCGAGATACGCTGACGCCTCGAACTATTTTCCCCACGCTATCCCTGAGGAGCCAGCAGCTCCTGCATTTGCTTTTCGGTCGGCGCCTTTACAGTCTGCGGTAGAGTTGGATGCAAAGAATCCCAGGGCTGAGCGCTTCCGCACCATACCTGCACCGAAGGTTGGAACTGGCTTGGATCATCGAGACTCGCCGCCCACAGTCCTTGTAGATTGGGCACGAGCTCCGCTTGAATAAAAACAGGCGAGCCACATTTTGGACAA
>CAZUFQ010000513.1:2922-5505 GCA_964618735.1 uncultured Enterobacteriaceae bacterium | reverse complement strand
AACTGGCGCGCGAATGTGAAGCTCGAGGGTTTGAGTCCGTGTGGTTGCCCGAGCATACGCATATCCCCGCGAGTCGAGAGTCCCAGTATCCCGGCGGCGGCGAGCTGCCGAAAGAATATGCCCATATGGCCGATCCTTTTATTGGCTTGGCGGCGGCAGCGGCGGTAACAAAGACGCTGAAGCTGGGGACGGGTATTTCGCTTGTAGTGGAGCATGATCCGATCGTCCAAGCTAAACAAGTAGCTTCATTGGACCGCCTCTCAAGTGGCCGATTCATTTTCGGTGTTGGAGCAGGGTGGAATAAAGAAGAAATGGCCAACCACGGCACGCCGCCGCACAGACGATGGAAGGTCTTCACCGAACGGCTTGAAGCGATGAAGAAGCTCTGGACAGAGGATGAAGCGTCGTATCATGGAGAGTTTGTAAACTTCGACCGCGTGTGGTCCTATCCGAAGCCCCTCTCTAAACCGTACCCGCAGATTTTGCTCGGTAGCCTCAGCTCTTCTTTGGGGCGGCAACGCGTGGTGGATCTTTGTGACGGCTGGATTCCGGTCGAGACGGCAATTCAAGATATGCCGGCGGCGCTGGCCGATCTGCGCGAGCGCGCTCGCGCGGCGGGGCGGGACCCGGACTCGATTCCTATTTCATTCTTCTGCGTCCATGCAGCGAGCATGGAAAGACTAGAGCGATATCGTTCACTCGGCGCAGTGCGCACTGTAGTGCGAGCTCCCACTGCAGGCCGCGAGGAGATCTTGCCGTTTCTCGATCGCTACGCGGACATTGCGCTTAAATTGGCGTAAGACAGTTGTAGTTGGTTGTGTTTATCTAGTTGTTTTAGACAATACGAAGACCGCAAAGAACGTCAGGTCGGCTCGGACAGAAACCGAGCCGATCCAACGTTAGTGGTTGCCCCAGCGGTCCCAATGAATGACTTCTTCCACTGGGTTGCGAGAGACTGGACCGAATTTTCCTTGCGGATAGCCCATAGGGATGAGCGCGGACACTTCCATGGTGTCCGGTATTCCCAGCTTCTGTTTGAGTTCCTCTTCAAAGAAATAGTGAAGAGTGGTGAGCGCCGCCCCGCCCCGGGCGGCCCGACGGGCTAACAGATTTTTTTGCACTGCCGGGAAGATTGACGCGTGCACGACGTTGGTGCTTGCCCGTGGGTTGTTCATGGCGGCGATCGGCGCATATTCCTTATGGGCGCAGGCAAGGAGGATCACCGGCGCTTCGTCCAGATTGGCGGCGAGATCTGCTGCAGCATTGAGCATGCGTTGTTGGGCTGGGGGGATATTAGCCATGGGGATGGCTCTTTGCGCGCGCATCTGTTGCCAAGTGTTCCAGTAATAGTCGCGGATGAAGCGCTTCAAATCTGGATCGCGGACGAGGAGGAACGCCCACTCTTGGGAGTTGCCGCCGCTGGGGGCGCGGATGCCCGCATCAACAATCTTCTTCAAAATATCCTCGGGGATTGGATCCGGTTTCAGTCGGCGCATGGCGCGGGTTGAATGGATAATCTCAAAAATTCCAGGTTCTGCCATCGTTCCTCCTTACTCAGTTGAGGCGCGTCTCGAAATTCAAGGATCAATCCGAGCCGATGCGTAGCCGCTCACGACTTCAACACCGTCCTGATTGACCGTTGATACTGTTAGGTCAACAAAATGGTGGCCGTTTTCTTCTCTAAGCGCCTCTACTGTGGTCTTGGCGGTGAGCACATCTCCTGGCCAGACTTGACGCGTGAAGCGCACGCCATATTTGGTGAGGCGTCCGTCTCCGACATAATTTGTCAACATTTTCCCAGTCATGCCCATCGTGAGCATGCCATGAGCAAAGACCGATGGATACCCGGCAACTTTTGTGGTGAAGATCTCATCAGTATGCACAGGGTTGTAATCTCCTGATGCGCCTGCATATTGCACCAACCGGGTTCGCGTCAGATTTTCTACGATCCGTTCCTCGTGCGTATCTCCTACTTTGAGTGTGCGTGCTGATAGGGCCATGGCATCCTCCTAATTCTGATCCACCGGGCGTTCCGTACGAACCCCAACGCCACGAGCAGTAACAATCAATTCTCCATTCTGATCTCGATACTCAGTTACGGTTTCCGAAAAGAGCAATTTACCGGAGCGTCGCCCCTCTTTTTCCCAGGTCTTGCCTGGCTTTACTGTCGCGGTCAGGACTATGCCTACTGTGAGAGGACGATGATATTCAAAGTGTTGTTCTGCATGGAGTCCACCACCGCCACCACCGCCACCGCCGCCGTCACTGCTACGTTTCACGCCTGTCGGTTCTTTTCCCGAACCAAACCACGGTTGCCCACTTTTCGGACGCAAAGAGTAATCAGGATCAAATTGCGCACTGGCAATCGTAAAGGTTGGCGGGGCAATAATCGCTCCCGGTTCCGTAGTTTTGGCATGGTCCGCGTCGGCGTAGATTTTGTTGTCATCGCCGATCGCGCGGGCAAACATTAAGATGTGGCTCGCTTCAATGGGGAATTTTGTGGCTGCCATCGTTCTCTCTCCTTTTCTGCGCTGTTTTTCCCGGTGTCATGGACATTACACCGCGCTTCCCTGTTAGGTCAAG
>CAZUFQ010000513.1:0-2822 GCA_964618735.1 uncultured Enterobacteriaceae bacterium | reverse complement strand
GGCATCACCACTTCGACCTTCATAATCGGTTCTAACAGCACAGGTTTGGCCTTTTTCACAGCTTCTTTGAAGCCGATTGACCCTGCGAGGTGGAACGACATTTCTGAGGAATCAACTTCGTGGAAGGTGCCATCGTAAAGGGTCACAGTCGTATTCAACAGTTGATACCCATATGTCACTCCGCCGAGAGCAGCCTCGCGCACGCCTTTTTCTACGGCAGGCACGTATTCTCTCGGAATCGCTCCGCCTTTGATGCCATTCACGAAAACCAGACCTTCATTTTCGTTCGGCTCGATCTTCAAATACACATGACCATACTGCCCGCGCCCGCCGGATTGACGGATGTATTTCCCTTCAGCTTCTGCCGGACGGGTAATCGTTTCTCGATACGCCACTTGTGGCGCTCCAGTGCTGACTGCGACTTTAAATTCACGTACGAGACGGTCAACGATGATTTCGAGATGGAGTTCGCCCATGCCGGAGATAAGGGTCTGCCCAGTTTCCGGATTGGAATTGATCACGAGCGTCGGGTCTTCTGAAGAGAGCCGTTGGAGCGCCAGCCCTAGTTTTTCGGAATCGGTTTTGGTCTTCGGTTCGATAGCGAGTGAGATGACCGGCTCTTTGAACGAGATCGACTCCAGCACAACGGGGCGGTCACGATCTGTGATCGTGTCTCCGGTGGTGAAATTTCTCAGTCCGACTGCGGCAATAATATCGCCAGCGGCAGCCGCCTCGATATCTTCCTTTTTATTGGCGAGCATACGGCAGAGCCGACCAACGCGCTCGGTTTGTCTCGTGCGCGGGTTGAACACCATATCTCCAGTTTTTAAGCCGCCGCTATAGATCCGCAGGAAGGTGAGTTGACCGGAGTAAGAGTCATGCATAGTTTTGAACGCAAGCGCGGCGCGGATTGCATCATTCACTTGCCAGGTGCAGGCTTCACCATCCGGGACCATGCCATGGATCGGTTTCGTTGGCGGCGGCAGATATGTCACGATAGTGTCAAGCAACGGCTGAACACCTTTATTCCGTAACGCAGTGCCGCAGACGACTGGGAAGAGCGCCATTTCCTGGGTTTTTTTACGAATGGCTCCGACGAGTTCTTCTTCACTCAGCGTCTCCCCCGCGAGATACTTCTCAAGGAGTTCATCCTCGGCGTCGGCCACGGTTTCGATGAGTTGTTCGCGGTAGCGGGCGGCCTCGTCCTGCATGTCCGCTGGGATGTCTTCACGATGAAACTTGGCGCCGAGTGTATCTTCTTCCCAGACCAGCGCTTCTTGCTTTACTAAATCAATCACACCACGAAAGGTATCTTCTCGTCCAAGCGGCAGCTGTAAGAGCAGCGGTTTCGCGCCGAGCCGGATAGTGATTTGTTGCACGACTCCGTGAAAATCGGCGCCGATACGATCAAGTTTGTTGATAAAGACAACACGCGGCACGTGATATTTATCGGCTTGACGCCAGACCGTCTCTGATTGCGGCTCGACGCCGCCGACGCCGCAGAAGACTACGACAGCGCCGTCCAGCACGCGCAGGCTGCGTTCGACTTCTGTCGTGAAGTCCACATGGCCCGGGGTATCGATGATGTTGATTTGATGGCCGAGCCACTCGCAGGTAATAGCAGCAGCCGTGATCGTGATACCACGTTCACGTTCTTGCGGCATCCAGTCAGTGACGGCAGTCCCTTCGTGCACCTCGCCAATTTTGTGGGAGACGCCCGTATAATACAGGACGCGTTCGCTCACTGTAGTTTTCCCACTATCAACGTGGGCAACGATGCCAATATTACGAATTTTCTCTAACGGGGTAGACATACTCCTCTCCGTCTATGGGCTTGTAAGAACGATAAGCCTAGTGTTGGGAATGTGAAATGCTCGATTATAAGGATGGGTGCGCCATTTCGTACAGCTTCACCCTACTCGTCAGATAATACAGCGATATAATTAGACTACACGAAAAAATGTTGCCGATCAAAGGGGGAACCAGCCCAGTCTCGGTGAAAACTGAAGGACTACAAACAAGATGGCCACAACTCCTTGCCTCGGGGAGTGTTTTTCTCTATACACAGGAGGTCATTTATCGCTATGAGTATAAACCTTGACGAACCTCCCCCAGGTTCTTGTGACCGAGCATCCTCGCTCGTAAACCATCATTTTTCTCCTATGACAGACATTATACACGTTCCTGGAGCGGAAACAGTACGGTCTCCCCAACTCACGGTGACCACTCCGCTTGCGCCAGTGGTTACCAAAGGCAAGTTTTTCTTCGTTGATGGGGAGAAATTCTTCATTAAGGGAGTGACGTATGGACCCTTCGCGCCAGCTTCGCATGGCGCGCCGTTTCCCGAACGAGAGCGGATCGAGCTGGATTTTGCGTTAATGCGAGAAATGGGCGCGAATACCTTCCGCACCTTTACCGTGCCTCCGCGCTGGTTGCTCGATATGGCAGGCTCCTATGGACTCCGCGTCATTGTGGGGATCCCCTGGGCTGAACATATCGCTTTCCTTGATTCGCCCGAAATTACGCAGCAAATTCGGCAAACCATCGAAAATGGCGTGAAAGCCTGCCGAGGTCATACTGCCGTCCTCGCGTGCCTGGTGGGGAACGAGATTCCTCCCGATATGGCGCGGTGGCACGGACCCGAACGGGTGCGCGGATTTCTGCGCGAGCTTGTCGCAATCGTCAAAGCGACGGATCCTGATCGTTTGGTGAGTTATGCAAACTTCCCGTCCACTGAGTATCTAGATGTCGATTTTGCTGACTTTGTCTCCTTCAATGTATATCTCCATCGTGAAGAAGCGTTTCGCAGTTATCTTTCCCAT
>CAZUFQ010000512.1:0-5528 GCA_964618735.1 uncultured Enterobacteriaceae bacterium | reverse complement strand
AACCGGGGAATGTGGGGGTTTGTGACGCCGATTTCCATCGTAGTGGGGGAAGGAATCTGCACGGCGTGGGCTTGGTCAATACGTGGCAGCCAGCTGGTGAAGGGCAAGATAGTGGTCTGTCCCGCAGTGATCTCCACCTGGGCTTCAAACAAACCGTAGTTCCGGTTTCCTGGGTCAAGCTTGCGCCCATCGATCACCAGCACCTGCTTGCCGCTGGGAAGATCAGTCAAGAGAAATTGTCCATTGTCATTCGTTTGCGTGGTCTTGGTGTCAATGGACAGCATGACTCCGGCCAAAGGTCGACCACCGAGGCTGAACACTTGCCCAGCTAACGCTGTCACCCCGGGGGCGGCTTGCAAGGGCGGCAGGGATTTCTCAGGAGGATCCGTACGGCGACTGTTCCAGTCTCCCCTTCGGGTAGCCTCATCCGGAATCCACTCTTCACTATCTTGCTCATTTTTATCAGAAGTAACGGCGGGGGCGCTGGCGCGTTGCACGGTAGACTGGGCAACGGCTTCTTTAGGGATTAGCAAGGAGGTGGAATCCTGTGGCGCGGTGGTGAAATGGAGGGTAGTGATAGGTAAAGCGTGCCCGGTTTCGTCGAGCGGACCCTGGACGGTGAGGGTGTAGGCAGTGCTGGGTTGTAAGCCGGACTGTGGCAACACAAACGCCAGCATACCGCCTTCGGCGGCGACCACGGCGGCCTCTTGGATGGTGCTTCCGTTCTCTTGCAAGAGGAGCGTCTGGGGAGTGACCGTCTCCACCTGCATCGGGACAGAGAAGCGCAAGGTGATGACACTATCGAGAGGCGTGTTCGTCGCGCTGTCCGTAGGTATCGAGGCGACGATCTGGGGACCCGCGCCCTCACTGGTCACCACGGTGCGGGCCGTATCGAGGGGCGTCCAGGTTTGCGCGACAGGGTCATACCACTCACCGCTGTTAATCTCTCTGCCCGTGGCGTTGTGTCCACCCCACAGCAATACAGCTCCAGTCGGCAAGAGGACAGCAGTGTGATTGTGGCGGGCAGTCGTCAAGGCGTGGGGGCTCAGTTCCGCTGTCTGGGTCCGAGGATTCCAGAGTTCGGCAGAGCTGAGGGTGTCACCGGCTTGAGAGAGCCCTCCCACCACGAGCACCCGACCGTCGGTCAGGACGGTGGCGGTGTGGTACGCGCGGGGCGTCAACCCTGGGTTCGGGAGGAAGGTGAACGTCTGCTGGGCTGGGGAAAAGAGTTCCGCGTCCTCGATGACCTGCTGGTCACTTCCGATTCCGCCGAAGATCAGCACATTGCCATCGGGCAATACGGTTGCGCTATGTCCCATGCGGGCGCGTAAGAGAGGCTCCAAGAGCGTCATCCGTCCACTCTGCGGGTTCCACAAGCTGGCGTGCGCCTGCGGTCCATCGGGACCTTTACCGCCGAGGAGTAACCACTGACCATCGGGCAACAGGGTCAGGCTCTGTCCCGATCGAACAAGCAAGGGAGTGGGCTGCGGGCTGACTTTCTGCGTGACGGTCTGCGCGTGGACAACGTGCATCAGGGAGGGAGGAAGGAGCGTATTGACAATAAAGGTAATGAGCAAGAACAGTGTACAGTGCTTTTTCATGGACGTATTCCCTATCCAAGATCAATCATTGGTGGAGCAGAATTAAAACAGCTTGCGTTATTACCTTTTCACTTCTACGACTGACCTCACGGACTGGTCACCTGTACCTTGAGGGTACCGGTGCTGATGCCCGGCGGGTCAATAAACACGGTGTACGTGCCCACCGTGGAGAGCGTTTGCTGCGCCAAATTAAAGCCGGCGGTGTTGGAGGTGGTCGAAGTCAAGACGGCGCCGCTAGCGTTACGGAGACTCACGGTAATCCCAGGGATTGTGCTATGAGTGATCCGGACGGTGACTTGTTGGTTTGCCTGCGTGGTGGTAAACGTCCGTCGTGCATTTTGCCCGGGGCGATTGAGCGTCACGAGCACCGAGGCGGAGCCCAGAGTCAGCGTACCAGTTTGATCTGGCGATAACGTTAGCGTGAGGCTGTCGGGAGCCAGCCCGGTCGGGTCGACTACGATAGTGTAGACGCCCGTCGCGGGGAGCTGCAGGTCAAAGGCCTGCCCTGCTGCAGGTATTGACGTCATCGGGAGGACCAACGAGACCCCATCAGGGTTCAGGACGCCAACCTGTAGGCCGGTATTGGGGTCGCCAATCGTGACACTGCTGACGCCTAAACTCACTGACTGTCCGGCCGTGCCGCTAAACGTGACATTGGCGTTTTGACCTGCGGCGAGACTGAGAGGAACCGATGCGCCGTTGCTCGTGATCGTCGAGGCAAGGTCTGGAGGGACGGTAATCAACTTCACCGTCGCCTGCCCGATCTCTGCTGCCCCAGGATCGAGCAACAGTGTGTAGGTTCCGGTCACGGGGAGCGTGACCGTGTCAAAGAAGCTAAAGTTACAGAGACAGACCGGGTTACCGAGGTTCGTCCCGTCAGGTTTGTACAGCCATAGATAAGCCCCCAGAAAGCCGGTCACCGAGCTAATCTGCACCGCCACCCGTTGGCCTGCGGTCCCAGTGAACGTCAGTTTCCCATTCTGGCCCGGAGCCGTGTTGGTGAAGGTCACCGGTGCTCCATCGGGAGTGATTGGTCCGGTGATATCGGGCGGCACATCGTACAACGTGAACGTCGTGGAGCCGGTCAAATACGCGTTATCGATGAAAAACGTATATATGCCGGTTTGCGGCAAGGTTTGCGGTTCGATCCATTGGTTAGAACAGAGGCCGAAACTGGAGAGCACTGTGCCGTCAGGATTGAGCAAGGCCACACCCCCCGGCCCGCAGGACACGGTGGTATTCTCGATCAAGCTGACCCGCTGCCCTGCCGTGCCGCTAAACGTAAATCTTGATCCTTGTCCTGGAGCGGTATTGGTCACTGTTGCCGGCGGGCCGTTGGGGATAATAGGTACAACAGGGTCGGGGGGCACATCATAGAGCGTCAACGTGACAGAACCCACATTCGTTCCCGCTGGATCTACCACCATCGTCTGCGTGCCCCCAGCCGTCACGGTCCGTGGACCGGAGATCTCCCCCTCAAACGAGATCGCACTCGAGGTATACACGAAGCCGGTTGAATCGACGTAGTAAATCGTGCCCAGATTCGAGGAGGGAGCGCCATTCACCATCAGGTTCGTCATCTTCACGGAGAACCGTTGATGAAAGGCCGCTTCAAACAGGATGAGGGCGATTTTGTTGGCCGTATTGATGGTCACAGTTTTCGTGTCGCCAAACGCCATCTGATCGGTGAGGAGCACATCCGCGGGGGTGAAGGGTGGCGGGACGAAGAAAAAGTAGTTGCTGGCCGTCGCTTGTCCACGGGAGGTCGTCACGGCGATATGCCCCGAGCCTGTCCACGGTGGGACCGCTGTGGTTAACACACTGGTGGTTGCTGAGGCGACATCGGCGAGAGCAGTATTAAAGTGTACCCAATTGTCCGCCGGCGTCGCCTCAAAGTTGGCGCCGTTGATAGTGATGGGGGTGCCCAGCATACCGATCGTCGGGGTAAAACTTGTGATCGTTGGAGCACCCTGTGTCGCACTTGTTGTCACACTGAACGAGGTGGTACTGGTGGCGGAAGCCAAGCCTACGGTGATTGAAATTGGGCCGGTGGTCGCGCCAGTCGGGACGGTCACTACTAGTTGGGTGGTGGTCGCGGAGGTGACGGTTGCCGTCGTGCCGTTGAACTTGACCGTGTTTTGATTGGCGGTGGCGCTAAACCCCGTGCCAGAAATAGTGACTGCAGTCCCGACTGGGCCGCTTTTGGGCGTGAAATTGAGAATGGAGATGGCGCTCGCCGCTTGGGTGGTGATTCCCAGCAGATTGCCCACGGCATCGTATTGATAGATGGCTGCCTGGCCGGTTGTCCCATTGACCACCGCCAGCAGCCTCCCGAGATCATCATAGACATAGCTAACCGATCCAGCCTGCGCGACGGGATCCCACGAGAGCCCTGAGACCAAGAGCCCCATGCCCAAGACCGTTGCATTGAACCAGACGCGAAGGACGAGTGGCAGCCAGCGCTGCCACCGGCAAATTGACGAAGCGCGCAATCGCATACGCATGCGAACCCCTCGCCAGGCTGTGCCCAGCAGTGAAAAAGATATGGTGGACTGTTCCTTGCCCGTGTACTCCGAAGGTCGCTCTGTCAGAGCCCCGCGGTGGAGCGACGTCGGGGTGAGAGACTTATGACACAAACTAGAATGGGATGTCAAGAGCAATAGAGATATTTAGAAAGGAATGATACAACATTTTCAGAAGTATTATTCGAATGTAGAAAATACATCACGGGATTTAGGGCCAGGGCAAAACAGAAATCGCCCAGCAGATGCTTGCAGACATTTACGACTGGTTTGCCGAGGGATTTGACACGGAAGACCTGCAGGACGCCGAAGTACTGCTTGAAGAACTCACAAAGGGCCGTAGGCTGGGTTGAGCTATAGGGAAAACACACCAAGATGTGGATACACCATGTCGATGTTTTCTCCTCTCCCTTGAGGGGAGAGGAGACAGGAGAGGGTGCCGAAGGCGGGTTTGCCCCCTCACCCTGGCCCTCTCCCCCAAGGGGCGAGGGGACTGCAAGCCGTTCTTTCTTGTCCAGCTGCCATCCCACATCTTGCTGTAGCGTTTCTATAGGCGAAACCCAGGCTGTCCAGCTGGGATTGGCATCCCAGCCTACAAGGGTTTAGGAGGAACAGCAGAAGGTCCAGCTTCACAACGAAAAAAGAGAAGAAGCCTGCCTTCAGGGAGAGGCGTTTTTTCCTACTCCCACTGTACTACCGTAATCGGAACAGTGCTGCTGTGTTGTTCCAGGCTGCTTCTGCGATAGTTTCCAACTCTACCCCTTTGACCTCGGCTATCATTTTCGCGACTTGCAGGACATAGGCCGGTTCATTGCGTTTGCCTCGATAGGGCGTCGGGGCCAGCAACGGACAATCGGTTTCGATCAACAACCGCTCAAGCGGGACGAGCTGGGCTACGGCGCGCAAATCAGTTGCGCTTTTGAAGGTGACAATCCCACTAAACGAAATAAACAGGCCAAGATCGAGCAGCGCTCGGGCTTCAGCGGCAGTACCAGTAAAGCAATGCATGACCCCATGCACTTGCCCTGCTCCTGCGGTGCGCAACGTGCTCGTTGCTTCCTCATACGCGTCGCGAACATGCATCGAGAGCGGCAGCGCCAGTTCCCGAGCGAGATGGATGAAGTTGCGAAAATGGGTGCGCTGGTCTTCCCGAGGAGAGTTGTCATAGTAGAAATCGAGACCCGTCTCCCCTAAGCCCACTACTTTGACATGTTGCGCAAGCGTACGGAGCTGTGTGTAGGTGTCAGCGGTAATGGTCTTGGCGTCATGCGGATGGACACCCACAACGGCGAAGACTTCAGCGTATTGCTGTGCAAGAGCGACAGCTCTCTCGTTATGGACAAAATCGCCGTTAGCGCCGATCACGATGAACCTCCCGACTCCAGCGGCTCGGGCGCGTGCGATG